>CAYSGP010000080.1:0-7263 GCA_964430095.1 uncultured Ignavibacteriaceae bacterium | reverse complement strand
TCCCATATAAAATTTGCCTATAGTGAAAAGCTCGATTGCGGTGTTAAAGTATACTCGGTGCCCAGCTTAAGAAATGGAATTCACGATTGCGGAATTAAGGGTGCATTTACATATATGTTTTTTGCATACTTTAAAATGCTTAAGCTGTTCAAGCATAAAAAATTTGATGCCGTTCATTATTTCTTCAGCTTGCCGACGGCATTTTTATCCCTCCTCCCCGGCAAACACCGCAGCCTGCCGTTTATCGTATCATTGAGGGGATCGGATGTACCGCGATACGATATTTACAATAAAAAATTACAGCTTCTGCATAAACTTTTTCTGCCTCTGACAAAGCTTATCTGGAAAAAAGCTGAATCAATTATAGCAGTTACCGATAGTTTAAAACAAACGGCGCTGCTTACTAGTCCGCAACAGGAAATAAAAGTTATCCCTAACGGCATTGATACAAATATTTTTGCACCAAGTTTAAACGGTAAAAGAAATGACAACGAATTTCATTTAATAACGGTTTCACGGCTTATTGAAAGAAAAGGAATCCAATACATTTTAAAGGCTTTAGCCGAGATTAAAGATGAGTCTATCCGCTTAATGCTGATTGGAGAGGGAGTTTATGAGAATGAATTAAGATTATTATGCGGCCGTCTTAATTTGAATAATCAGATTGCTTTTATGGGGTTCCAAAAGAGAGATATTATTCCTTCTTATTTTGCACAGAGCGATGTTTTCATTCTCCCTTCGCTAGCAGAAGCTTTCGGAAATGTTATTGCTGAGGCAATGGCATGCGGATTACCGGTTATCGGCGGAAATGAAGGAGGCATTCCGGATTTGGTTGATACTGAAAATGGAATTCTGGTAAAACCTGGAAGCATAGAGGAAATAAAATCTGCAATTATTTTTCTGAAGAATAATAAAGAGCTGAGAATCATAATGGGGAAAAATAATATAAAAAAAATGGAACAGAATTATAAATGGGAAAAAGCTGCATTGGCTTACAGCCGTATTTATGAAGAAAGTTTAAATGGACACAGCAGAAAAAATTAATATTCTTTATGAGCATTCATTAAAAGATCAATTCAGCAAAGCTGAGTATGAAGCTTTTCAAAAACTTGCTTCTGATTATAACATACAAGAAATGATGAAGCACAGGAGAAAATGCAAAAATTCGTTCTATGCCTTTAAAGAACCTTCAAAACCATATTTTATATCTTTCAAAAAACGGCAGGAATTCTCGGACGTATCGGCAATTCTATTAAAAATAATGGAAAAATTAACCGATGCGTATTACTGTAATGAAAATTTAAAAAATACCATCCCAATCCCCGGTCAAGTTAGGAATTACATCGGGGTTAATCCCGGATACTCGGGAAAATTATCAATAGCGAGGCTTGATACGCTATATAATTTTTCAACAGATTCTTTACGCTTTCTTGAAATAAACACCGACATTCCGGCAGGAATGGGCGATAATGATATGCTGATAAAAATATTTGACTGCCTGCCGTCGATGAAATTTTTAAGAAACAAATTTGAAATAAGCAGGGATACTCTGGTTGATTCGCTTTATAAAATCCTTCTAAAAAAATATAAAGAATATTGTGCATGCTTCCATAAGCCGGAAAAAGAAAATCCGCATATAGCAATTGTCTGCGCCCGGAATTCAGACAGCAGGCTTGAAGTAGATTTTATAATTGAATTATTAAAAAAAGAAGGATTGAAAGCCAGCTATGCTGATCCGAGAGATTTTGCATATGACGGCAAATCTCTAATGCTTAATGGAAAAGAAGTCGATATAGTCAACCGCCGTGAGAATATAAGGGATATTTTCCGTACCGACAGCACGGGAAAACCTCACTCAAATCTCCGCAACAGAGTGCTTAGCATCAGCAAAACAGCTTGTTTGAATAATCGGTTTGTGAACAAATATTTAAAGAGAGGATACTTCGGGCATACGGAAGATCTTATTAGGGCTTTTTCCGAAAATAATGTGTGCATGGTAAATCCTTTCTACACCGGCATATCGGTGCAGAAGCAGGCTTTCGCACTTTTATCGGACAGAAGTTTCAGATCGTTATTTAATGAGGAGGAGCAGCATGTAATTGATAAATACATTCCATGGACGCGGATTTTTAAGGAATGTAAAACTTTTTATGATAATAAAGAAATAAATCTTGTTCCGTTTATAAAAACGAACCGGCAAAATTTTGTCTTGAAGCCGAACATGGGTTTTGGAGGTAAAGGCGTGGTAATCGGTTCCGAAATGATTCAGTCTGATTGGGAGAAGAAAATAAATTCAATTATTAATTCAGGATTAAGATACATTGTCCAGGAATACATTGAAATTCCTTCAGAGAATTTTCCGGTTTATAAAGACGGCAGATTAAAAGGATTTTCCCGGCAATATGTGAATTTAAATTTCTGGGGAGTCGACGGAAAATTTGAAGGATCTCTTGTGCGTGCATCTCAAAATAAAGTTATTAATGTAACTCAAGGTGCAAGATTTGTCCCGGTATATTATGTTTTAAATTAAAGATGATAAGCTCAAACTTAATAAATATATTCTTAGGCGGAGATGTAATGACCGGAAGAGGAATTGATCAAGCACTTCCCTGCCCCGGCGATCCGGCTCTGCATCAATCAAACGGAAGAAATGCCGAAGATTACTTCAAGCTTGCTGAGAATGCAAACGGATCAATTCCGCATCCGGCTGACTTTTCATACATCTGGGGTGATGCAGTTGAAGTATTTGAAAAGAACGCTTCTGATCTGAAAATAGTAAATCTTGAAACAAGCATAACCAGAAGCAATAGTTTTGAACATGGCAAAGCAATTCATTATAAAATGAATCCGGGTAATATTCCTTGCCTGCAGACCGCCAGGATTGATATCTGTTCACTTGCAAATAATCATCTGCTTGATTTCGGATATGAAGGTCTAATTGAAACTCTTCAGACATTGAAGAATGTTAATATTAAATTTTCCGGAGCGGGCTGCAGCCTGAAGGAAGCAGAGCTGCCGGCGGCATTTAATATTGCACGGAAAGGAAGAGTTATTGTTTTTTCATTTTGCTCGCATACAAGCGGAGTACCTTTAAGCTGGGAGGCCGAAAAATCTAAACCCGGAATAAATTTAATTGCTGACTTCTCCGATGATACAGTCCGACAAATAAAGTATAAGGTTGAAACAATAAAGCAGCACAATGATATCATAATCGTTTCTATTCACTGGGGAAGCAATTGGGGTTATGATATTCCGGATGAACAAGTAAGATTTGCTCATGCTTTAATTGATGAAGCAGGAATTGACGTAATCCATGGACATTCATCTCATCATCCGAGACCAATAGAAGTCTATAAAGATAAGCTTATCATTTACGGCACTGGAGATTTAATAAATGATTTTGAAGGTTTAAAGGGAAGGAAAAATTCAAAAATTAATTTCAGAAAATTGAAGAAGCTCTGGAAATTATGGAAGCTCAACGGGCATAAAAAATTCAGATCCGATTTGGTGCTGATGTATTTCGCAGGTGTGGAATGCTCCTCAGGCAAATTACTGGATCTTAAAATAATTCCAATGCAGATAAAAAAATTCAGACTAAATTATCCGTCACGGCAGGATGCAGAATGGCTGGAAAAAAGAATGAACAAGGCTTGTAAAAAGTTCAACTCAAGGCTTGAATTGAAACATCCTTCTTCCATGCAAAATTTAGATAACTCTTTGCTGCTCCGCTGGTAATCAATATGAAGAATAAAATCTTAAACTTTGTTCTGATAAAAGACAATATTTACGCCTCAAGAGAGGCTTTGGATGAACTGCGTTTTTCTTTACTGAAAAAACAATTGCTGCATTCATACCGCAGCATTCCTTATTACAAAAAAACTTTTAATGAAGCCGGCGTTAATCCTGAAAGTCTAAATTCAATTAATGATTTGGTTTCTTACCCTATCATTAACAAAAATATTGTAAGATTACATTATTCAGAGCTAATCAACCATAAAGCATTTTTAAAAAATAAGTTTAAAAGTCATACCAGCGGCTCAACAGGACAGCCGATGTGGACATACTATGATTTGATAAACTGGATAAGAAAAAAATATCTTGTAAAAGCAAGAGCAAGACTGGAATGCGGCACAAAATTCAATGAAAGAATTGCAATTTTTGAGGCTGCTTCGCCGGAATATACAGAGAAAAGAAATAAAAGCTTCCTGTACAAAGCTATTCTTCCCCGGGTTAAAATTTTTTCAATATTTGAACCGCTTGACCGGACGATTGAAAAATTGTATCGATTTTCGCCGCAGGCATTATACGGTTCCCCCAGTTATTTTTTTCAGCTTGCTCAGCTTCTTACAAAAAAGAATTTCCAGATACCTTCGGTAAAGCGGTTGTTTACAAGTTCGGAATACCTGCAGGAGAATGTCCGCAATTATATAGAAAAAATCTTTAATGCTAATCTATATGATATATACGGTTCAACGGAGTTTAAGGAAGCTGCCTGGGAGTGTGAAATGCATGAAGGTTATCATATTAATGAAGATGAAGTAATTGTCGAGGTCTTGAATGACGGAAAACCGGCACCTACAGGAGTGCCGGGCAGTATTGTTATTACCGATTTGCGAAACACTGCTATGCCGTTAATACGCTACCAGATGCATGACAAAGGAATGCTGATTGAAAAAAAATGCAGCTGCGGCAGAACATTCTCCCTGATGAAACCTTACGCCGGGCGTTCTTCGGAATATATCATTCTCCCCGGTGATGAAATTCTTTCACCGTATCTCTTCACTACAAGCATTGAAAAAATCGAAGGTCTGCTTCAGTACCAGATTATTCAAACGGAAAAGAAGAAACTAACTGCACGGATTATAACAAACGACGATAATTTTAATACTATTGCCGATGCAGTCCGTAAAATTCTTTCGGGCATAACCAATCATCTGATGGAAATTGAAATAGAGCAGAGTACCGGTATAGAGACAGAAGAAAATGGAAAATTTAAAGTAGTTAAAAATTTATTATTGGAACATCCATCTGCATTAAATAATGATTATTGACTAATAGTCTCATAAGTCTAATTTAAAGCATAATCTAAATAGTTTGTCAAGATGATAAATGGAAATGAATTTTACCAAATAAGCCCTTCTCTTGCCAAGAGAAGGGTTGGGATGAGTTTCCTGGTTTTGTGCAAATTCTTTAACTCTTTCTCTAGTCTCTCACTTGAAAAGGGAGGAGACTTATGGTCTTCGAATCTATGCAAATTTAAATTCTATCCTGCTAAGAAGGAATATTTTAGTGAGTATTACAATGATTAGAGGGAATCAATAAGAAGTAAATTAACTAATTGAAAAAATCAGCGGTAATAATAATTAGTGAATATCATGAAAAACAAATTTATTTTTAATTTTACGCCGACGGGAATGATCCCGACAAAAGAAATGACCCCTCACGTTCCCATCCGGCCTGAAGAAATAATTAAAGATGTTCTGGAAGCAGTAGAATTAGGGGTTAATATGGTGCACCTGCATGCAAGGGATTATGATACAGGTTTTCCGACATACAAAAAAGAAATATATGAAGAGATTATCTGCGGGATAAGAAAAGAAAATAAAGATCTTGTAATCTGCGTTTCAACCAGCGGAAGAAATTTTTCCGAATTCGAAAAAAGATCGGAGTGTTTGGAGCTCCCCGGAGAATTGAAACCTGATTTCGGAAGCCTTACCCTTAGTTCCCTTAATTTTAATCATCAGGCATCTGTAAATGAACCGCAGATGATCAAAGCGCTTGCACAAAAAATGCTGGACAATAACATCCGCCCCGAGCTTGAAGCCTTCGATCTGGGCATGATTAATTACGCAAACTACCTGATCGGAAAAGAACTTGTCAAACCGCCGTATTACTTTAACTTGATTCTGGGGAACATTGCATGTGCACAGGCAAATTTATTGAGCCTCGGGCTAATGATAAAAGAATTGCCGTCCGGTTCAATCTGGTCTGCCGGAGGAATAGGCAATTGGCAGCTTAAAATGAATGCAATGTCAATCATGGAAGGAGGCGGAGTAAGAGTAGGCCTCGAGGATAATATTTATTTTGATGATGACCGTAAGCAGCTAGCGGAAAACAGGCAGCTGGTTGAAAGAATAGGGGGTATCGCACGGGTATTAGGAAAATTACCTTACAGCCCGAAAGAGGCAAGAGAAATTTTAGGATGCACATAATCCGGCAAGATTAAAATGCTGCTTTCTCCCCGCTTAAAGCAAAAAATTAAGTATAACAGCTTATTGAGAATTCTGCATGACGGACTTATAAAAGCCGGTCTTAAAATTTCTTTCTTTTATCTGGTTGAGGAAAGACTTAGTAAAGAAATTCCGGAGCTTGAATTAGAGCAGTTTCCAGGCTATGATTTGATGTTCTTAAATCCTGAAGAAGTTATTAAGCTTAGCGAAATCCCCGAGATACCCATATCAAAAGAAAAGTTTTCGCAGATGATTCAAAAAGGATGCTTTTGTTTATGCCTGAAAAAAGAAGGCAATATAGTTGCATATACATGGGTTGACCCTTATGAATGCGTTTACGGACCATATAAACTCCTGATGAAAAATGATGAAGCCTGCTTATTCGGTGCGTACACTTTAATGCAGTACAGAGGGAAAAATTTAGCACCCTTCATACGTTACCAATGCTACAAAGAATTAAAGAAATTAGGCAAAATTACTCTGTACAGCATTTCCGAAGCAATAAATAATCAATCAATCAGCTTTAAAAAGAAGCTGGGAGCCAGGTTTGTAATGATAGGTTTATATATTTGCCTATTTAAAAAAATAAAATTCACCATTCCGCTAAAAAGACTTCTTCCCGGAAATTAATATGAACGAGATTAAAATCTATCACTCTATTGCGGAAGCGGACAAAAGGCAATGGGATTCATTAACCGAAAACAACGTATTTATGTGTTATGAATGGCTGAAGACTCTGGAAAATATATCAATCCATCCGGCTAATCCGCATTATATAATGATCTTTAACGAAAAGAAACTGCTGGCTGCTTCCGTATGTTATTTGCAAAGAAGAATTGATGAAGTGCCTTCTATCGATAACCTGCTGCTGGGAAGGCTTCGGAAACTCAGATTGTTTAAAAAATTTTCTTTTTTACCTGCTGTTATCTGCAATCCTAAAAGAGGATACGGTACTCATTTTATTTTTTCCCGCGAATTAAAGAAGGATCAAGTCTCAGAATTACAAAATAAATTAATCGATACAATCGAGAAA
>CAYSGP010000079.1:0-7786 GCA_964430095.1 uncultured Ignavibacteriaceae bacterium | reverse complement strand
TTCGACATTATCTTTTCCTGCCATGTCACAACTTATCGTTTTACAAAGCTTTACAATGTTTCTTCCCTGCGGCTTGGAATGAAGAAAAGAGTAGAAAGAAATTACACTGTTCACCTCGACAGGATGAATATTCATTAATCTTGCAACTTCCTGCTGCGCGAAATCGGAAATATATTTATGCTTTCTCTGTATATCCTGGAGAATCTGTAGTAAAGCCGAACGGCTGGTTCCGTACTTCACAACGAGGTTTTCTATCTCCTGCGATAACGAATTTTTTTCAAATACCAGCATTTACTTTCCCTCCTTTTTCTTAGAGCCTGTCGAAACCGGCTGATGAAGAATTTTTGATACCTTTTCTATTAATTCTTCCGGAGAGATCGGTTTCTCGACGAATTCATCTACAGGGACTATTTCGCTTACGCCGAAGTTCATTCCAATAGTTTTTGAAACGGACGTATACATGATTATCGGAATATTGATTTTTTCTTTTCTGAATCTTTGAGCCAAGAAAAAACCGTCATCCGGTTCATTCATCATTACATCCAGTATTATTAAGTCCGGAGATTGTTCCTTAACCATTTTATAACCATCATCCGGATTAGCAGCCGTAAGAACTTCAAAACCCTGAGATGTAAGCACAAGACTGCTAGCATCCAGAATATCAGGGTCGTCGTCTATAATTACTATTTTTGCCATGGCATATGCCCCTAAAGTTTGTTATTGTATTATTTATGTTTTTTATAAGAGTCTCTTAAAAAATCTTTTTTGAATACGTTCAGCGCGGCAGAAGAACTTTAAAGCATGCACCTGTTCCGTATTCACTTTCAGCCTCAATTTTCCCGGAGTAGGATTCCACAATTCTTTTTACAATCGATAAACCAAGCCCTGTTCCGCTTATATTTTTAGTTTTTTCATTCCTCGCTCTGAAAAACTCCTGGAACAATTTATCCTTTTCAGCTGGTTTCAAACCTATTCCGGTATCTGCAATTTTTATTATGATAAATTTATTTTCATAATTTATTTCAACAGTAATCTTTCCATTCTCTTTATTATATTTTATTGCATTGCTAAT
Organism: uncultured Ignavibacteriaceae bacterium; assembly: GCA_964430095.1. GTDB lineage: Bacteria > Bacteroidota > Ignavibacteria > Ignavibacteriales > Ignavibacteriaceae > DATKLQ01. The sequence continues at coordinate 6,714 of CAYSGP010000079.1, read as the reverse complement.
CAGATTAATGAATAAGCGGTTCATTTCATCATTATCGGCCCTAAAGGAAGGAATATTTTCTCCTTTTTTTATCTCCACAGTAATTTTCTTTTTACTTATCTCAAACTGCAATAAATCAATTACTGCTTTTATAACATCCGCAATGTTTAATTCCTTCAACTCCCTTTGTACGGTTTTCATTTCCATTCTTGAAATATCAAGAAGATCATTAACCATTTTCAGAAGTCCGTCGAGTCTTATCTCTGAACGGAGAATATAATTTGTCTGCTGCTCTTTAGAAATATTCAAAGTACCGCCGGAGAGCAATTTCAAATATCCGTAGACTGCAGCAATCGGAGCTTTCAATTCATGTGAAACCATCGATACAAATTGAGATTTCAGCATCTCAATTTTTTTCATCTCTGTAATATTTTTTATAGTAACAACGACTCCGGCGAGTGTACCGTCCGGGTGAGGAACCGGAGAAGAAGTTGCTTCGATAAAAAGTCCGCCGCCGGATTCTTTTTGTCCGGCCGGATTCTTCAGCTCGATTTGAGTGGAATAAGATTTATGTTCATAATTTCCTGTATGCAAAAATTTATTTATTAAATTTGCAATTGCCGGATGCAGCTTATCAATAATGTATTCTTCAATTGTTATTTTTTCAAAGCCCAAATAACGCATGGCGCTCGGGTTATAGAGCACAACTTCACCATTTTTATTAACTACAAGCACTCCGTCCGTAATAGAATTTATAATTGTATTTAACCGTGTCTTTTCAAAAGTAACTTCAAGAAGACGTTCTTCCCTTTCTTTCCTCCATTTTTCCGCTTCCAGAAGCAATGTCCGTCTTTCGTATCCCTTTCTCAATTGATCTAAAAGCTCCGGAGGATTAAAAGGTTTCGGAATGTAAGAGTATGCTCCAAACTTGGCAGCTTCAATTGCAGTGTCGTAGCTTGCATATGCTGTAACGATAAAGCATATAGTATTAGGAAATACTTTTACTATTTCCTTCATGACATCAATGCCGTCAAGATCAGGCATTTTCAAATCAATTACGGCAAGATCGAATTCAGCGGAAGTTCCAAACGCAACTCCTTCGGTGCCGTTTTCAGCAGCGGTTACATTATACCCTTCTCCCTGAAGAAGACGTTTTACCCCCAGTCGAAGCCCTTTCTCATCTTCTACAATCAGAACTTTTGGTTTATACCTGACTTCTATATTTTCCAATTGAGCAGTTTCACTGCCGGTCATCATATCTCTTTTGAAGCAAAATAATTTTCAAGCTTTTGGATCAATGCATCGATCTCCACGGGTTTATTAATTATTTCGTCGCATTTAATCCATTCTTTCTCTTCCGCAGTAGTTGAACCGAATTTAAATCCGGTAGTATACGTTGCCGAAGTAAGGATGAATACCGGGATATTTTTTCCCCAGTCATCCTTTTTTATTTTATAGCAGAGGATAAAACCGGAATCGTATTCTTCCATTATAAGATCAATTACTGCCGCGTCCGGTTTTTCCGATTTAAATACTTCCCACCCTTTCCTGCTGTTGTCTGCTGAAACCACTTTATATCCCCTGGATTCGATTAAGATTTTATTTTGTTCCAGCAAATCGATATCATCATCAATCAATAATATTTTCTTAACGATAGACTGCATTTTTATATTCCTCTAATTCATTCTTTTTTGAAGGGAATTCAAACTCATTGTTTTTAATTTTTCTAAGCAGTTTTAATTTGAAAGCAGTTCCTTTTCCGGTTTCACTCTGGAAAGTTATACTGCCCTTATGCATTTTTATTATTCCGTAAGAAATCGCCAATCCCAGTCCAGTTCCTTTTCCTATTTTCTTTGTGGTAAAGAAGGGAGTAAATATTTTGCCGAAATTTTCTTTCGGAATTCCTGCCCCGGTATCTTTTATTTCAATTATAAGATAATCTGAGGCTGCCGGAAAGCCAGGACCGGAAGGTTCTTCCTGGTAAATTTTAATTGTCAATATTTTTTCGGCACTCTCAATCATAGCTTCACAGGAATTATTAAGTAAATTGATAAATACCTGGCTTAATTGATCTTCGTCTCCTTCCAGGAAGCAGTCCGGTATAGATTTTCCGATCTTGACAGAAACATCTTTAAAATCCGGATTTAATTTTACCGTCCTTATAATTTTACTCAAGAGACTCAGCATATTTATTCTTTTTAAATGAAGCTTTCCCTGGCGCGCAAAATTTAAAAGGTTGGCTACAATATTTTTACATCGTTCCGCTTCTTCAATTATAAGCTTTAAATCTTCCTTACGCTGTTCATCCCCCTTCAGTTCCTTTTCAAGCATTGAAGAATAAAGCAGAATTGTTCCAAGAGGGTTGTTGATTTCATGAGCAACACCTGCAGCAAGCTGTCCGATTGAAGCAAGCTTCTCTGCAGTTCTTAACTGTTCCTCTGTATTGTTCAAATCATTATATGCCTGTTTTAATTTATCGATCAGAAACGGAAGACACATTTCCTTTTCCGCTAATCCCTTCCCGATAGCAACAGCATATTCCCTGCATGTGCTGTATCCGCAGGCCCCGCAGTTTAACTCATCCTGGGGGGAAAATTTATTTGTCTCGGCAAGAATTCCTTTAATAGTTTCCTCCGCCGGATCGACCCTTCTCTGGTTTTTACTGGAGAAAGAACGGGAGAAATCAATATCCCTGCTGTTGTAAATATTGCTTTTCCAAAGCTGCTTATCGGTAAGGTTACTTTTTTGTTCAATATATTTTATTACTTTTTCCCGACGCGAATAATAATTCAGATCCGAATCGATTGCAGGTCCGCTGATGCAGCCTTCGCAGAATAAAATATCCACAAACTTGGCATTTATTTTATTCTCAGCTATTTCATCAATAATCTCAAGAACTTTTTTCTTTCCCTCAACTACAATTATTTCTTTCTCAAGAATATCCCCGGAAATATCGGCAGTTTTTAGGAGACCTCCGGCAAGCGGGTATGATCTGCCCAAATATGCGTGCGGCGGATCGAGATCTTCATCTTCAAGATCGGCGAGAATTATATTTTTTTCCTTAAATATTTTTTTAATCTCTCCGAAAGTGAGCACTGCATCAATCACTCCGGAAACCTCATCATCCAGAAATTCATTTTTTTTGGCAATGCACGGGCCGATAAAAATAATCTTAGCATCACCGGCGGAGTTTTTCTTCATATACCTTGCGGCGGCAATCATGGGTGAAGCTACTTTTGCAAGGTTCGGAACAAGCTCTTTACGGTACTTCTCTATATAATTTACCACGGCAGGGCAGGCAGAACTTATAATAGTTTTTTTTGTTTCCGACTGGACTTCTTTCACATAATAGTCGCTGATCAAATCCGCTCCGAAAGCAGTTTCAACTATTTTTTTAAATCCGAGTTTTCTTAAAGCAGCGGGGAACTTAAAATAATCGTTAGGAAATGAAGCCGTAAAAGAAGGAGCAATCAGTGCAATTGTATCATAATTTTCTAAATAGTCAAGAACTAAAGAAGCATCGCTTAGAATCTGTTTGGCGCTCTGTGAACATACTTTTATGCAATGTCCGCATACAATACATCTTTCCGAAATAACCGCTGCTTGGCCTGATACAACTTTAATTGCCTTTGCCGGGCATTCCCGGATGCACGAATAACATATTTTACATCTATCGGAGATAGTGCTTACTATTCCGCGGTTCATATTATTATTTCTTTTATCCTACAGCTTAAGAAAGCTAATAGACTCTTTTTCTATTAAAATATTCTGTATGAAGTATTTCATGAGCTTTATGTCCGTTCGGCTCAATAAAAAATTCCTTATATAAAGTTTTAACTCCTTCATTCTCATGAGACTTCCTGTTTTTCATATTCGTATCTATCTGATATAAAGCCTTCATCCGCTTTTCAACCTTTTCCTGCTGCTGATGAATCGGCTGTCCGCCTCCGTTTATGCAGCCTCCCGGACATGCCATAACTTCAATAAAATGATATTTAGATTTCCCAAGCTGAACATCATTAATAATCTGCTTTATATTTCCTATTCCGTTAACAACTGCAATGTTTAACTGCATTCCGTTTATCTTAATGGAAGTTTCCTTTATGCCTTTCATCCCGCGTATATCTTCAAACTCCAGCTTCTCCAATTCAGTCCCGGTAAGTTTAAAGTAAGCTGTACGAAGAGCAGCTTCCATTACGCCTCCGCTTGTACCGAATATTGCCGCTGCGCCGGTCGATTCACCCAAAGGATTATCAAAATTATCTGCCGGCAGATCGCTGAAGTTAATCCCTGCTATTTTGAAAAATCTAACAAGCTCCCTTGTCGTCAGAACCGCGTCCACATCATGCAGGGCTTTTTCAGAAAGCTCAGCCCTGTTCGATTCATATTTTTTCACAGTGCAGGGCATGATTGAAACGACAAAAACATCTTTCGGATCAATACCCATTTTCTTTGCAAAAAAAGTTTTTATAACCGCACCTTCCATTTCATGCGGAGATTTGCAGGTGGAGATATGATCAAGAATTTCAGGTTTGTTCTGTTCAACATATTTAATCCATCCTGGACAGCAGCTCGTAAACATAGGGAGCGTTTTGTTATCCTTAATCCTGTTTATAAGTTCGGTTGCTTCTTCAATAATCGTGAGATCTGCTCCGAAGTTTGTATCAAATACTTTTTTAAATCCCAATCTTCTTAATCCCGTAACCAGCTGACCCGTTACATCAGTGCCTAAAGGAAGGTTATATTCTTCTCCTAATGTGGCACGTACGGCCGGAGCAATTTGAACAACAGTAAATTTGGTTTTATCGTTCAATGCATTTGAGACTTCTTTCAACGAGCTTTTTTCCCTAAGAGCAGCTGTGGGACATACGGTTATGCATTGTCCGCAGAGTATGCAATCGCTGACATTCAGCCCTATATTGTACGGAGTAGTTACGATGCTGTCAAAACCACGTCTTGTAAAATCAATTGCCCCGATTTTTTGGATTTCATGGCATACACGGACACATCTTCCGCATAAAATACATTTAGCCGGATCCCTTTCCATTGACGGACTGGAAATATCAATAGCATGCGACTTAGTATCCCCGACATACCGATGCTCCCTAATCCCATAAGTTTCAGACAAATCCTGAAGTTCACAGTTTTTATTTCTTACACATATAAGGCAGTCCTGCGGGTGATTTTCTACAAGCAGTTCCACAATAGTTTTTCTGGCTCTTCTTACTCTCGGAGAATTAACCCAGACTACCATTCCCTCATTTACAGGGAAAGCACAGGACGGCACCAGGCCTCTAAATCCTTCAACTTCTACAGAGCAGATTCTGCATGCACCGGAAGGGGCCAGATCTTTTAGATGACAGAGAGTAGGTATGGAAATACCAATTGATCTTGCAGCTTCCAGAATGGTCATTCCTTCTTCCGCATTTACTTTTATATTGTTGATTGTCAGCTGAACCATTTTTCTTAAAATATTTTCAAAAAAAATTTTAGATTTAAAAATTAATTATGCATGAGTGCACGGGGGGACAATTGAATAATCCCATGCAGTCATGCAAGCATGCACCCCCTGAAATTTTTTCCCAGCATTATCTTTTATCCTTAAATCAAGTATTCTCATAATCAGTTTATATTTATTGCATTAAATCTGCAGGATTCATAACACATACCACATTTAATACATTTATCTTCGATAATATAATGTGCATGTCCTTTTTCACCGGCTATAGCATCTGAAGAACATTTTTTGACGCATACGCCGCAGCCGGTGCAGATACTATTATCAATTGTATATATAAGAAGCTCTTTACATACTCCTGCTGAACATTTCCTTTCATATAAATGTTCTTCATATTCTTCTCTGAAATACCTTAGGCCGGAAAGAACAGGATTGGGAGCAGACTGCCCAAGACCGCATAAAGAAGTATCCTGGATTACACTGGCAAGCCTCTGAAGATGAACTACCCCTTTAAATCTTTGAAGCTCGTCTGTTTTAAGTTTTGTATTTCTATAGCTTGTAGGAATCCGTTTAATTATCTCAAGCATTCTTTTTGTACCTTCCCGGCAGGGAACGCACTTGCCGCACGATTCATTTTGGATAAAGGTTAAGAAGAATTTGGCAATATCCACCATGCAGGTATCTTCATCCATTACGACAAAGCCGCCGGATCCCATCATTGCACCGACGCTTTTTAATGATTCATAATCAACCTGAGTTGAGATAACGCTTTCCGGAAGGCACCCTCCTGAAGGGCCGCCGATTTGAACTGCTTTAAATTCCTTCCCGTCCGGAATTCCTCCGCCAGCTTTAAAAATAACGTCTTCAAGAGTAACTCCCATCGGCACTTCAACAAGACCGGTATTATTTATCTTTCCGCTCAGTGCAAATACCTTTGTGCCTTTACTTGTTTTTGTACCGATAGATGAAAACCAGCCGGCACCTTTGACGATTATGTTGCTGATATTTGCAAAGGTTTCAACATTGTTTACAATGGAAGGCTTTCCCCATAAACCGGATACACTGGGGAATGGAGGTCTTGGCCGCGGCATTCCTCTTTTACCTTCAATAGAAGCCATTAATGCAGTTTCTTCACCGCATACAAAAGCTCCGGCGCCTTTTTTTACATGCAGATCAAAGCTGAATCCGCTATTAAGGATATTATTCCCAAGTAAATTATATTCTATGCACCTGCTTATAGTTTCTTCCAGTCTTTTTATTGCCAGTGGGTATTCTGC
>CAYSGP010000078.1:0-12633 GCA_964430095.1 uncultured Ignavibacteriaceae bacterium | reverse complement strand
ATTTTGAAGAGCCTGATGGCCCGTTTTAAAATAAATATCGAATACGAGGGGACACGCTACAGCGGATGGCAGAAACAGGAAAATGCCAAAACTGTTCAGGGCATACTGCTGAAAGAATGCGAAAAGATTTTTAAAGATTCCAAAATTGATATCCAGGGTTCCGGCAGAACTGACAGCGGTGTGCATGCAATCTGTCAGACAGCCCACCTTGAAGTGAAAACAATGCTGGCACCGGAAATTATAAAGATGAAATTAAATGATGAACTTCCTCACGACATAAATATATTGGAAGTCGAAAAGACGCATCCGAAATTTCACGCAAGGCATGATGCGGTCTCTAGAAGCTATATTTACCAGATTTCTAAGCGAAGGACTGCTTTCGGAAAAAATTTTGTCTGGTGGGTGAAAGATAAATTGAACTTTGAAAATATGAATTCAGCGTCCAAACATTTCATTGGTATGCATGATTTCAGATCATTTGCAGATAAAGACCAAATTGAAAAATCAACTAAAGTGTTAATCAATAATATTCAAATGAAAGAAGAAGGGGATTTAATTTTATATAGGATTACCGGCTCTCATTTCTTATGGAAAATGGTAAGAAGAATGATAGGAGTTCTAGTTGAAATAGGGAGAGGAAAACTAACTGAAGCAGATTTGAAAACTTTTCTGACAATGAAATCTGTTATACCTGCAAAATATACTGCTCCTCCTTCAGGATTGTTTCTGGAAAGAGTTCTTTATGAAGATATAAAAACAGAATATGAACTTAAACCGGCAACAAAAATTTAATCTTATTATTGATCTTTTGAATTTTTCCTGCTTAATCGGATAATAGAGGAAATGAGAACATAACTCCGATTTCAGGTGCCCAATCTGTAGCTTTGGAAGTAATTCCTATCCCGTTATTGAGCTTAAGAAATATATTATCCGTAAAAAACAGCTGCACTTCGGTAATCAATTCGATTTCATCTTGAGTACCTTCAACTCCCAGGTAAATCCGCCAGGTTTGCGAAAGTCTTTTTAAATATTCAACAGCATATTCACCTGCATCAAATTTTGATTCCTCAAAAGAATATTCCAGGGCTCCTCTCAAAGTAATTGTACCCCAATGAAAACCTTTAATAATGCCGCTGCCTAACTTCATTTCCCAGTCCGATGTACCTATTAATAATTTGTCAGTCTGATTAGGAACAACGGCTTCAAAATAACTGAATATTTCCGGGAAATCTTCATTCTCCCTCACCCAGCGTGCTCTTAATTGTCCCTCGATATCCCCAAGCCCCGATTCTTCAATCTCTGCAGGTAAGGCCGAAGGATCATCGGCTGCTTTTTCAAGCTTTGCGCTGATTACAGCGGCTTCAAATTCCAGGGCAAGCCAATCGGTAAACCCATAAGAAAGAAAAATCAAGCCTTCATATGCCCGGTATTTCCCGCGGAAGTCCTGATCAAGACCATATCCTAATTCCTCAGGTTTGTATTCAATATCATTATCATAGTAATATTCAAAAAAAGGATAAATCAATAGCTCTCCTTTTTTGATATATGTTCCAAACATTGAGGTTGGAATACCGAAACCTCGATCCTGCAAGTATTCAGGTACTTCTTGAGCAATAGTAGTATCAGTATTCAATGCAAACAAAATGGTATATCCAAAAATTAAAAAAAGGATTTTAGACTTCATGCTCTTCATAGTCTCTTCCTTTCTTTATTTCAATCGCTTGTATACCGTACCGATGTAATCAACAAAATCCGGTTCCAGACCCTGCTTTCTTATCAGCAGCTGGATTTGTGCGCGGTGATGGATCGAATGATAATTGAGCTGCAGCGGTATATCTTTCAATGGAACCGTCCAATGCCCCCTGTCAAATCCTATAAATTTTACTTCTTCAAAAAGCTGAACTTCTTTTTTACTTTTAATAAAATCCAGCCAGTCTTTTAAGCTTGTATCCCATTCGCTTTCCAGGTTTTCAAGTGCATATTCGGGTTTCCACCAATCCAATCCGGGATCTTTTGGATATTGAAGGATTCTTGCCAGCCACTTTTTTTGTGAATTTATTAAATGGCTGAAGAATCTTATGCATTCCGATTTATCCGGCAGTTTGCGAATCTTTTCAAGAACTTTCTTGTTCATCATGTTGTTATATTTGAAAGTTTCAATAAGGTAGGCTTTCATTTCCATAGATTGTATCCCTTAAAAAATAACGATACAGTTTAAGCTAATTTATTTCTCCATGCCTGGAGAGCAAGCACAAGCCGGCCGGAAATCTGTCCGTAACCTTCTCCGAATTCAAGTTTTTTTTGTGCTTCTTCTGTTTTCCCTTTCAATGCCAAATCAAGAATTTCTGCAGCGGCATTATGGAATTTCGCATGGAGCTCCTTTATTTTTTCATACTCTGCTAAATTTTTTTCCTGTTCCGAAAGATTTTGCAGCCACTGTCCAAACTGGCATTGGTCATCTTTTTTAACAATATTAACCTCGTATTCCGATTTACCGGTGATTAATGCCTCCTGAAGACGCTTTTTCCATTGTACATGAGCTGCCAAAGCATCGTCGATTGATTCCTTAGAAACCATAATGCACCTAAATCTTTCTATACTAAAAAATGAACTGGTGGTTTACTCGGTAAAATTCCTTTCGCTGAGACCCGAATTCACTTTAATAGTGTCAACATTGAAGATAAATTTTTGACTGCCGAGAGATTGTTCAATTGTAAAAGGATATTTAACGCCGTCAACTTCACGATAATCGCTGTAAAAGGTTTCCTGAGTAAAAACACTTTTCGAAGATTTCATGGATTTTTCTTCTTTCACCTTTAATCCTGTTTCAGGATTGTAGTATTGTATCCATTTTTCACCTGAAGGAAAAATCATTTCTAATTTGTAAGCTTTTTTACTGTTTATTTCTTCGGTACCCAATAAATTAACTTTTACTCCGTATACATCAAGGTCAACCAGCAAGCCAAAAGTAGCTTCATATTTAAGCTTCTGGAGTTCCTCGCCGGTAATTTCAGACTTATCATTACCGTAAATTAAATAACCTTTTTGACCGTCAAAGATAACTTTCTGCACTACTCCGCCTGTTTGGGTTTTCTGTAAATATAAATTCGGAACCTTTTGGTAAATGCTCATTTCTATTTCAATTTTGTTCGGCAGCAGCGTACCTTTCAGGATTGTAGTACGATCGGTAATTTTAAGTATATTTTCCTTTCCGCCTATGGAATCAATATATGTCCCGATTACTTTTTCCGCAGTTAAACCAAGCGGCAGATCGCTCAGCTTATTTATTTCAAAACCGAATTGATTATAGTAATTAATTTTTTTAATCCCCGTTGCCGACAGCAGTTTTTTTTCTATAGTATCTGCATTTCCAACGATCAAAATAAATGCATTATCAGGTTTAATGAATTTACCTGCCGCCCCGGATACCTGATCTATAGTTACTTTATTGAGGTTTTTCAGATAATCTTTGTAATAATTCTTCGGCAGATTGTAGCGTTCAATGTTTATTGCAAAATCGGCAGTGGTTTCAGGTTCTGCAAGCTGCATCGCGAAACTTCCGGTTAAATAATTTTTTGCTTCCTGCAACTCTTCTTCCAGGACTTTCTCGTCCCTAATTCTTTTCATCTCCAGCAGGATTTGAATTACCGCGCTGTCAGTAACTTCGTTTCTTACATTAGCATATGCATTAAAGCTGCCTGCCAATTTATCTTTCCTTAAGGTCGAATAGGCTCCGTAAGTATAACCGTGTTTTTCTCTCAGGTTTTTAAATAGCCTGAAAACTCCGCCGCCAAGAATTGTATTTGTTACATTTGCTGCAATTACTTCTTTATCCCAGGGTTTTAATTCTACCGGATAAGCAACATTTATTACCGATTGGACCGAATTAGGTCTGTCTACTATTGCTATTCTGTCGCCGTCCGGAGGGAGCGGATCTTTATACTCAAAAGCCGGCACCTCCTTTTTTTCCCATGCACCGAAAAATTTCTGAACGAGAGGTTTTGTTTCTTCCAAAGTAATATCCCCGATAACCGCAAGATATGCAGCATTCGGTTTAAAAAATTTCGCATAGTAATCTCTGCAATCTTCAAGCGAAATGTTTTCAATTGTATTTTCAGTAATAGGCTCGCCGTAAGGGTGATCTTTACCGAAGACGAGCACATTTCTTACCACCCTGGCAATTTCTTCAGGATCATCCTTAGAAGCTTCCAGATCGGATTTCATTCTTAATTTTATTTTGTCAAGCTCTTCTTGTTTAAATGAAGCATTTATTATAATATCAGAAAGCAATTCTGCCAGAACCGACGAATGCTCCTTAAGACACATTGCAAAAGCGCCGGTTGAGCCGGCTGAGAGTTCTGCGCCGATGAAATCGATTTCTTTATCAAGCTGTTCTTTTGATCTGGTTTTTGTACCGGTCCTTAATAATTGTCCCGCTGCAGAAACATACCCTGCTTTGTCTTTTTCAAGCACAGGATCAATGTCGAGAACAAGTTTAAATGCCACCCTAGGCAGCTTATGATTTTCCACAAGAAAGACTTTTAACCCGTTGTTCAATTGATAAGAAACATATTCCCCTAATTTTACTTCAGGAGGAGGCCCCGGTTTCGGCTGTTTGGAACGATCCACTTGAGAAAATAAAGTTAATAAAGGAAGGGAAATCAGAATAATTATTTTTATAAAAGATCCTTGTCTTCTCGTCATTTTTTTACCCCGTTCTGCCGGGAATTAATAGGAAGATAATACAGAACAACTCTATTTTCTTTTTTCAAATATTCAGCGGCCGCATTTTTAATATCGTCCTTCGTAACCTCCATATATTTTTCTATTTCCGAATTTATAAGATCCGTATCTCCGTAAAGCATAAAATATTTGGATAAATCTTCGGCAATTCCTGCAACGCGAGAATTTTTATTAACGAATTGCGCTTTAATCTGATTCCTGAGCTTCTGGTATTCTTCTTCGGCAATTAGTGAATCTTTCACTTTTTGAATTTCCGCATCTATCGATTTCTCAAGTTCACCGGCATTTACACCTGAATTTGCGATGGCAACTGCAATGAATAATCCGGGATCTTCAAGCCCGGCAGGAAAAGCTCCAATGTATACCGCTTTCTGCTGTTCGTCAACCAGCGATTTATAAAGTCTTGAACTCTGCCCTGTAGAAAGCAGGGTTGTCAGCATATCGATTGAATAATAGTCTTTTGTTCCAATCGGCGGTACATGATATGCTTCCACGATGGCAGGCAGCTGAACATTATCATAAACCGTGTCGCGGACTTCAAGAGTCTGAGCCGGTTCAATTACTTCAGGTCTTATGATTTCTTTTCTACCTCTCGGAATATCCTTGAAGTATTTTTCAACTAGATCTTTTGCAGCATCAATATTGATGTCCCCTGCTATAGTAAGAACTGCATTCTGCGGGACATAATAGGTAGAATAAAAATCCATAAATTCAAAAAGCTTTGCTTTATCAATATACTGAGCGGAACCAATCGGCATCCACTTATAGGGATGAACTGTATATGCCCTTTTAAAAGTTTCTTCCCAGATTCTCCCGTAAGGCTGATTATCCAGCGATTCACTTCTTTCTTCCTTTACTACCTCTCTTTGAGTTTCCACTCCTGCCGTATCGATTTTCAGATGCATCATTCGCTCAGATTCCAGCCATAACCCAAGTTCAAGCTGGTTTGAAGGCAGAATTTCAAAATAAAATGTTCTATCAAAATCTGTGCTTGCATTTAATTCGCCGCCCGCATTCTGCACCAGCTTAAAATATTCTCCTCTAAGAATATTCGGGGAACCTTCAAACATAAGATGCTCAAAGAAATGTGCAAAACCAGTTCTATCCTCTTTCTCATTCTTGGATCCAACATGATACATTACCGTCACAGCTAAGATAGGTGTGGTATGATCTTCATGAAGGATCACATGAAGACCGTTATCAAGATCAAATTCCTCAAAATTAATTTCATTTTGGGTAAAAACCGGAAAGGATAAGATGAAAATGAGATGCAGAATAATCAAAAATTTATTTATCAAGTATTTTCCTTCTAAGCGGATTAGGAAGAAAAGATATATTAAAAATAATAATAAGGAATGTTTTGCATGAATTCAAATAAATTAAAATCCAAAATCGTTCTTTTGAAAAAGTTCAGTTCATCTTATTTTGCATATCAATTATGAAGCTGCTTATTGTTTTAATTTTAATTTCATCTGCTGTTTTTACGAACGCACAGCAGTACTTTGTGCGGGGAAATGTTTATGGGAACAACAATGAGCCTTTAAGCTTTGCGAACATAAGAGCGGCTAATTCAACTCTAGGCACTTCATCCAATAAAGAAGGGAAATATGAGCTGCAGCTGGAAAAAGGGAAATATATTTTAATTTGTTCATTTCTCGGCTATTCATCGGATACAATTTCTATAGATTTAAAAGGCAATTTAAATGGAATTAATTTCCATCTCTCCCAGATAAATCTTCCTTTAGAAGAAATAATAATCAAGCCAGGTGAAAATCCGGCGGTAGGAATAGTTAAAAAAGCGATAGAAAGGAAGAGAATACGTAATTCAAAACTACTGAGCTATGAATTTAAAGCTTTTACAAAAGGCACAATAAAAACACAGGAAGATTTAACAGGGGGTGATAATGATCTTACGCTAAAATCTGCGGAAGATACGGTAAAGCTTAAAATCTCCGGGATATTGGAAAATCAAAGCATTGGTTTTTTTGAAAAACCGGATAAGTTTAAGGAAATAATTACAGCAAGAAAACAGACGGCGAATTTCCCATCCTCCATTAATATTCTTACCGGCGGAAGATTAGTAAAAAGCTTTTATGAAGAAGAGATAGATTTTTTTACCAAACCTCTGCCGGGCCCTTTGTCCGATAATTCACTCTCCTACTATTATTTTTATATTGAAGATCAGATTATGATTGATTCCCGCAAAGTCTACCAGATTCATATCTCTCCCGATAACAGCAGTGATCCCGGTTTTGAAGGGAGAATATTTATCACCGACAGCACTTATGATTTGATTAAAATAGATCTCCATCTTAACCGGGCAGCAAATATCGGAGGAATATTCGACACGGTTAATATTTATCAGCAGTTTTCAATGTTCGATGATTCCTTATTTATGCCGGTCGATTACATGCTTGCCGTGTCTGCAAACTATCTTGGGCTGGTAAGATTCGGATTCGAGCTGAATACAATTTTATTCGATTATAAAATAAATACTCCTATAGATCACGAAATTTTTGACAAGGCAATCGTAACCGTTCTGCCTGAAGCGGATTCCAAGGATTCAATATACTGGCAGAATGCACAAACGATCCCTAACACTTTCGAAGAAACAAATGCCTACAGGAGAATTGACAGCATATCAAAAGCTCCAAAAACTTTTTGGGACAAATTTTCAATTCTTTCTTTAAAGATTGATATAAATAAGAATTTCTCTATCAGTGCACCACTCCGTATGTATCATTTTAACAGGGTTGAAGGACATGCATTGGACTTTGGGCTGTACCTGTCGGATTTATTTGAAAAAAGGCTTAACGCTTCGCTCGATCTTTCATATGGTTTTTCAGATAAAAAAACGAAGTATGATTTAAACCTTAAATATCTTCTGGGAGATTACCGGACTTATTATTTAAGCTTAAACTCATTCAACAAGCTTAAAGTACTTTCGGAAGACTATGATCAGCTTACCGCAACCGTTCTTTCGCTTTTATCCAAATATGAGTTCAGCGATTATTACTATAGTTCGGGCTTTAAATTTGAAGCAGGCGGAGAAGTGTTCCCCAGTCTTGCCCTTAGGGGTGGTTTTGAAAATCATTACGATAAAAATGCTTACGTAAGTACAAATTATTCTATTTTCGCTAAAGACGAAACTTTTCGGGAAAACCCTGAAATTTACCAGGGTAAGGTAAACGCTTTGACAGCCGGATTCACAATTGATTTCAGGGATTATATTGAGGATGGTTTTTTCAGGAGAAGAATTTCTCAATCTGACTCATACGTTATAATAAACGGAGATATTATTTATTCTGATGAAAGTCTTCTTAAAAGCGAATTGAGTTTTACGACTTACATGCTTACCATAAACGGTGCATTTAGAACATTTAAATCTGCCGGTTTTAATTTTAATCTAGTCGGAATCAACACTACAGGCCAGCTCCCTTATCAGCTTCTCTATGCAATACCGGGCAATATAGATGTTATTTTTAAAAATTATTCTTTCAGAACTCTGAACGTAAATGAAATTAAGGGGGATAAGGTAGTAACTTTAAACCTGGAACATAACTTCAATGATGAACTATTCAGGTTAGCACAGATTCCGGGAATTATGGATTGGGAGATACAATTTAAAACTTTCTTCAATATTTCCTATGCGGAAATAAAAAAGGAAACGCAGGAAATTCTGATTCAGCCGGTAAAAACATTTCCGCATCCTTTTTATGAAATTGGTTTCGGATTAGGACATGTTTTAATCCCGATAGAAATCGAATTCGCATGGAAATTAAATTACAGGGATGGCAATAATTTTAGAGCAGGCTTAAATGTAATCATTCTTTAAAAACAAAAAGCGCTCGAAGAGAGCGCTCTGAAATACTGCAAGTCAGCCAGGCATTAATTTTTTGGCTTTGCTTCACTTACAATAATGTTTCTGCCATGGAGCGTTGAACCATTTAGTGCTTGAATGGCGTTACTTGCATCGGATTCGTTCGTCATCTCAACGAAACCGAAACCTCTTGATCTGCCGGTCTGGCGATCCGTAATGACCTTCGCAGAAACAACTTTACCGTGTGCTTCAAAAGCAGATTTCAAAGCATCGTCGTTTACTGCCCATGGGAGACTTCCCACAAAAATTTTAGTACTCACTAAACTTACCTCTAAAAAAATATTGAAAAATAACCACCTGCCTGCACGAGGAAGGTGCGGTTTTTACCGCAGCAGAAAAATAGTATTATTGATGAAAAAAACAAAATTCAAGTGAATTAATGGAAAATCATGTGATTTGAATCAGATTTGCAAAGATCAATACTCCGTTTTATTTTTCAAGGATTATCTGAAGACATTCTGCAAGCGTCTCTACGGAAATGATTTCAATTGATGAATTCTTTTTAAGTTCTTTAAAGTTGTTCTTTGGAATGATGATTTTCTTAAAACAAAGTTTTTCAGCTTCCTGAATTCTTTTCTCAATAAAACTTACGCTCCTGACTTCACCGCCTAAACCTATTTCACCAATCAAAACTGCAGAGTTATCAATAACCTGATCCTGCAGGCTTGATGCAACACTGCAGCAAACTGCTAAATCAATTGCAGGCTCAATAATTCTTACACCCCCTGCTATATTTAAAAATACATTGGCTGCAGACAGCCTTAGCTTTGCCCTTTTTTCAAGCACTGCAAGAAGTATTGATAACCGCCTGTAGTCGAATCCCGTAGTTACCCGCTGCGGATTGCCGAAATGAGATGGCGTAACAAGTGCCTGTACTTCAAGCAGGATTGGCCGCGTACCTTCAACCGCAGATGTTATTGCAGAACCCGAAATCGGTGTACTATGACTGCTCAAGAATATTTCACTCGGATTTTTAACTTCGCTTAAACCGTCTTCGTGCATTTCGAAAATGCCGATTTCATTTGTGCTTCCGAACCTGTTTTTCTGTGCACGCAGAATCCTGTATGAATGATTTGTCTCTCCCTCAAATTGTATTACGGTATCTACCATATGCTCCAGAACCTTCGGCCCGGCAATAATCCCTTCTTTAGTAACATGCCCTATTACCATTACACTGAATTGCTGTTTTTTGGCTTCCTCCATTAAAAATGAAGTACATTCCCTTATCTGGGTTACTGTACCAGGAGAGTTATTGAGATCGCTTCTTTCCATTGTCTGGATAGAATCAATTATTACTAATGAAGGATGCAGATCATTAATTACCCGCAGAATTGATTCGATATTAGTTTCTGCAAGAACATAAAAATTCGGAGAGTTAATTTTCAGCCTGGAGGCCCGGATCCTAACCTGCTTAGCAGATTCCTCTCCAGTAACATAAAGGACTTTCTCATTAATCTTAGAGGCAGCCTGCATTACTAATGTTGATTTTCCTATCCCGGGATCACCGCCGAGAAGTATTACTGACCCGGGTATAATTCCTCCCCCCAATACCCTGTCGAATTCGGTTATATTGGTTTTTATTCTTTCTTCTTCATCTGCAGGAATTTCATTAATGGTGAATACTGAGGCGCTTCGGTCAGCTATAGCACTCGACCTGTTTTTTTTAACTTCAACAAACTCCTCGGTAAATGTATTCCAGCTGTCGCATTCAGGGCATTTTCCCAGCCACCGCAGAGATTCATATCCGCAGTTGGAGCATATGTATTTTATTCTTGTTTTAGCCATATATAGGAATTACCACAGAGACAGGGAGTGCACGGAGATTCACAGAGAAGATTTCCATGTTTATCCGTGTATTCTGTGCCTCTATGGTTTTTCTTAAAATCGATTTGCTCCCTTTAATTGAATATCAAAAATTACTTATAAAAATTTAGATACAATATTCTCTGTCTCCTCTAATGCCCCAGATATTCTGAAAACATCTTTCCCTCCGGCTGTAGCTAGGTGAGCTCTCCCTCCACCGCCGCCGCCCACAAACTTAGCCAATTCCCCAACAATATTTCCGGCGCTGATATTTTTCTCCTTAATCAAATCATCAGACACAATGCAGACAATTGCCGCTTTACTATCAATCTCTGCAAATAATGCTCCTACACCGGACTTAATTTTATTCCTTAATTCGTCGCCAAATGATTTCAATTCATCCATGCTGACCGCGTTTACTTTCCCCTTGTATATTTTAATTCCGTTAATTTCAGACGGATTTAAAATTATGTCATCTACCAGGCCGACTTTATCTTTAAACTTTAATTCACCAAGCTCTTTCTCAAGTTTTTTCTTTGCTTCATTCAATTCGGCTATTTTTTCCTCAGTAAGCTTAAGCTGATCCAGATTATACTGAATATACTTTTCAATCCCGGCTCCGGTAACTGCCTCAATCCTTCTTACTCCGCTTGCAATTGAAGATTCATTAATTATTTTGAATAAACCGATTTCGGAAGAATTCTTTACATGAGTACCCCCGCAGAATTCCATACTGAAATCGCTGAACTGTACTACATTCACCTTTTCACCGTATTTATCTCCGAAAAACATTAATGCTCCCATTTTTTTAGCTTCATCGAAAGGGATATTCCTATGGTGGATCAGCGGTATATTATTTCTAAGCTCACTGTTGACCAGGGATTCAATATCTTTTATTTCAGCTTCAGTCAGCTTTGAATAATGAGTAAAATCAAATCTTAGTCTATCCGGACCTACATACGAACCGGCCTGATGAACATGTGTGCCCAGAATATTTCTCAATGCGGCATGCAGGAAATGTGTACCGGTGTGGTTGCGCATTATATCCCATCTTCTTTTTTCATCAACCTGCGCAATCACTTCTTCGCCCAGGGAAAGTGTTGATCCGGATTCATTTTTTGCAATATGAACAATTTTATCGTCAATTTTCATAACATCAATTACATCTATTTGATCTCCGCCCGTTAAAATTTTCCCATGATCATCAATCTGACCTCCTGCTTCAACATAAAAAGGAGTTTTATCCAGAATTAATAGCTCATTTTCATCCTCTTTTTTATGCCCGATTATTTTACCTTCCGACCGGAGCTCATCATATCCTGTAAATTCCGAATTTTCTTCTTCGTCAAGTTCAAAGGATTTTAAATTGCCGGAACTTATATTGATTGATGCAAGCTTCTCTTTTGCAGCTTCTCTTGCTTTCTGCTTTTGGGCTTCCATTGATTTGTTAAAACCTGCTTCATCAATTGTAAATCCTTTTTCCTGCGCCATTACATTTGTAAGATCGACGGGAAATCCGTAAGTATCATATAATTTAAAAACAACAACGCCGGGAATATTTTTCTTCTTAGAAGCTTCCATTTCTTTTATCACCTGGTCAAACAATTCAATACCCCTATCGAGAGTGGCATTAAAACTTTCCTCCTCAGCTTTAATAATTTTCTTCACGTATTCTTTTTTTGTATTTATTTCCGGGAAAATATCGCCCATAGTAGAAACCAGGACATCCACCAGCTCATAGAGAAAAGGATTTTTCAAATTCAGTTTTCTTCCATAGCGGGCTGCTCTTCTTAAAATTCTACGCAGAACATATCCTCTGCCTTCATTTCCAGGCGCTGCACCGTCAGCAATTGCAAAAGTAAGAGCTCTAATATGATCGGCGATAACCCTCATCGGGATTTTTTCTTTCTCTTCCTGATATTTTTTACCTGAGATCTCGGATATTTTATTTATGAGCGGTATGAAAATATCGGTATCATAATTAGAAGATTTATCCTGAAGAACCGCGCAAATCCGTTCAAAGCCCATACCTGTATCCACATGCTTTTGAGGAAGATCCGACAAGGTCCCGTTTTCATCGCGGTCATACTGAATAAAAACTAGATTCCATATTTCAATGCAGTCCGGTTTCCCGGCATTTACATAAGAAGGATCATTAAAATTGGGTCCGGTATTTATATGAATTTCTGAGCAAGGTCCGCACGGAC
>CAYSGP010000077.1:0-6781 GCA_964430095.1 uncultured Ignavibacteriaceae bacterium | reverse complement strand
GGAATCTCAACTAAACTTTTTAAATCTGTTTAAAAAGATTAATGAAGATTTCGGTACAGCAATGATCTGCATTTCACATAACCTGGAAATCTTAAGGCAGCTGTGCAGTAAGGTTTTAATAATGTATAGGGGAGAAATTGTAGAAAGCGGTCCGGCAACGGATGTTTTACATTCTCCCAGGCATCCTTATACAAAATACCTGATTAAAGCGGAAGAATATAATCTCTCTCCGGAAGAATTGAAACAAAATTTTGCAGAAGGTAACAGATCATAGCAACTTTGTCATTTAAATCTCTTTTTTTTAACCCCTTTATTCTCTATATTTTCTCCCCAAAAACAGGAAAAATAAAAAATGGCAAAACAGCAATCATTTGCAGAAAAAGCAAAAGGAAAAAAGAAAGATACCGGAGTAAATGTTAAATTAATTAAAACGGTGAAAACTGATAAAGGAACCTTCAAGTTTAACGAACGCTTCGTAAAACTGGACGATATCAGCAAGGTTAGTCAAATAAAAGATTAGAAACTTTATTCAAACAATTCGAGGCTTAAACTCCCCTCAAGCTCAAGCAGCTTCTGTTTAATTTTTATCCCGCAGCCGTAACCTCCGATTCTGCCGTTGTAATTAATAACTCTGTGGCACGGTATAATTACCGGTACAGGGTTTAAGCCGATTATTCTTCCGGCGGCTCTGAATGCTTTTGTATGTCCTGCTTTATGAGCAATATATTTATAACTTGCCGTTTTACCATATGGAATTTTCTTCAGCTCACCCCATATTCTTTTTTCAAAATCGGTCGCGATTACATCCAACGGAACTGTAAACTTTTTTCTTTTTCCGTCAAAATATTCGACAAGCTCGCTAAATACATTGAACATCAAAGGATCATCATGATAAAGCTTTGTGAGAAAACCTGATTTGAGCATCCCCTCTTTTTTATTCATAAAAATCTTTCTTATTCCTTTATGAGACGAAAATACTTTAAAATGTATTCCCGCTATCTTTAAAGAGGCATAAAAAAGATTCTCTTTTGCTTGCCCATAGCCCGGCATTTTTCACTCTGAAAGGTTAAAGCGATTTTGCATATCTAATTTATTAAAAAAGATGTAAAATCTCTCCTATGGATCAATAATAATAAGGATTTTCCGGAATGAAATATTGAAGCAGATTAAATGGTTAGGATCAACTATTAGATTAAATACATACTTTTTAAGCAGAAATTACTTCCAAAGCCGGATGAATATCTCTTTTAAGCAGTCCTTCAATTGCCGCAAGCGTGCTGCTAATAGCCGTCGGACAGCTTCCGCAGGCACCCTGGTACCGGATTTTTACCATAAAGCCTTCAACACTCAGAACCTGAAGCCCGCCTCCGTCGCCCGCTAGGGCAGGTCTGACCCTCAAATCAATCAATTCATTAATTTTTATTAAAAGCTCACTTGTAGTTACATCCATCTTTAATTCTTTTTCTGCAGGGATCAGCGATTCGTCGAAAGTTTTCAAAAAAGTTTGAAACGGCTTTTGAATTTGACCCCAGGCTGCTTCTTTTGCTTTTTCAATAGTAACAAACTTGTTCATATAGAAAACCGAAACAACTCCCGGAATTTCAAAAATACCCTTAGCTAAAGGATCTCCCTGGGCTTCTTCTTTGCTGGAAAATTGTCTGGTTTCAAACTTCAGAAGCTGGCAGTTTAAGACAAATTTCAATGCACGCGGATTCGGTGTAAGATCAACGTCCTCAATAAATAACATCTTTTTAACTCCATTTTTTCATTTCAAAGATAAGAGATAAAATATCAGACTTCAAGTCAGCTCCCTGCATCGGATATATATATCAAAATTGAAATTATTCCCTTATTTTTCGGTAGATTTCAAAATAAATCTAACAATCGATTAATATGAAAAAGAAAAATATACTAGTAGTATTTACCGGGGGCACATTTTCAATGATGATTGACAGGAAAACCGGCGGTGCGGTTCCGCGTTATTCAGGATCCGAACTGCTGGATAAAATACCGGGAGCAAAAGAACTCGCAAATATTATCTGCTATGATTTCGGCAAATATCCGGGCCCGCATATGACTCCGGAATTAATGTTTGAACTGGCAAAAAAAATTCAGGGGAAAATCAATAATAAAAAATTCACTGGAGTTATAGTTACTCACGGGACAGACACGCTTGAAGAAACTGCTTATCTCTTAGATCTTGTTGTAAAAACTGAAATCCCTATTGTAGTGATCGGTTCAATGAAAAACAGTTCGGAGCCGGATTGGGACGGGCCCAGGAATCTTATGGATTCTATAAATATCTGTTTAAATGATAATTTTAAAAATTTAGGAGTTCTAGTCTGCTTAAATGGGGAGATAAATGCAGCTAGTGAAGTAACTAAAACTTATACTGAAGAAATCGACAGTTTTCACAGCCTTGATTTCGGTTCGCTGGGTTTTGTGCAGAACGGAAAAGCCGTACTTAACAGGCTTCCGAGAAAACTTGAGAAAATCTCCGCTAAAAAAATTATTACTAATGTCGATATGCTTACAGTCTATGCGGGAATGGATGATAAATTTTTTAAATTTTCAGCTGACAGCGGAACGAATGGAATTGTGGTTGAGGCTTTAGGAGTCGGGAATGTTCCGCCTCCGGCTTTCGACGGAATTAAATATGCTGTTGAAAAAAAGATCCCGGTTGTGCTTGTATCCAGGTGCCCTGCCGGCGAAACGCTCGATATCTACAGCTATCCGGGTGCAGGTAAATGGCTTCACAAAATAGGAGTAATTTTTGCGGATTACCTTAACGGGCAGAAAGCAAGAATAAAACTTATGCTTGCACTCGGGAAAACCAGAAATTTAATTGAACTGAGAAAGATCTTTGAAAACCAAATAATCAACAAAATTGTAACGATAATATTTTCTGTTTAATTTTCATTAACATTTAATTTATGAATGAATAAAATTGGAAAGACTGATAAAAAATAAATATTCAAAAAGAGAAGAAGAAGTATTATTGAGCATTGTAAATGTGGTGAAAAGAGAATTAAATCCCGGAATGATTATTTTATTCGGATCAAGAGCAAAAGGAACAAATCGGAGTCATGCGGATTTTGATGTTGCCGTTGATTTGAATGAACCTGATAGTAAAACCAGAAGATATTTAACTGAGAAGCTGGATAATATTCGGGGATTATATAAAATTGATCTTATATATCTTAATAGTCTGGAAGAAGAATTCAGAACTATAATTTTGAAAACGGGGAAAGTGATTTATGAAAGGTGAAATTCTTTTTTCAATTAAGAAACTGGAAGATGCTTTTAACCGGCTTAAAGAAGGAGCAGATTCGGCTGCAGACGAACTGGATAAGGATGGAGTTATTCAAAGATTTGAATTTACTTTTGAGCTGCTCTGGAAAACTTTGAAATTATTTTTAGATGATCAGGGGATACTGACAAAATCTCCGAAAGAGACCATTCAAGAAGCATTCAGATTTGAACTAATCAAAAATGAAGAGATGTTTCTTGAAATGCTGGAAGACAGGAATAGAACATCGCATATCTACAACCAGTTGGACTCAGAAAAAATCTATGAGCGAATAAAAACCAGATATGTTAAAGAGATAAAGGATCTTTTAAATAGATTAAAGAATCAATAATGGATTTGCTGAGTCCGCTTTGAACGCGGAAACCTGCTTTTAATTCCTTCATTAGTTATCACCGCACTCCCAAGAATAAAATCTTTATACTTAATTATACATTGCCCTTTTAGGTCTGTACCGGCTTTTATTACTCCTCCTTCCATATAATTTTTTAATTCTTCCCTGTTTTTAACTTCATAAATTTTTTTTGAAATATGATTCTGCAGAATTTGTGCAGCATTGGTATGCAGTACAACTCCTCCTCTTTTATCGATTTTCCCGAATTTGATCCCGATCCTTTCAAATATACTCAGGTTTTCATCTTCCCAGCTGCGGGTTATAAAATAGATATCGTTTCCTTTTATTAAAAATTTATAATTCTCAAAAACTTCATGATTTATTCCGAATTCATTTTCTAACTGAATTAGGAAATTTTTTAATTCTTTATGATTATGGTAAAAAAATTTCAGCGGAGTATCTTTAATATTTTCGGGCTCAGGGTGATCGGTTGCTCCCGTTTTCCGGATCTTTGCAATAAAAAATCCTTCGGAATTCAATTCCCATGGTAAAATTCTTTTGGTTTTCGATAACTCCGGATTAAGTTTTTCTCCGTTATAGAAGGTGAAGCCTTCGGTTGATTTAACCGGAAGATCAAAATCGATTAATTCTACAGGGTATTTTTTTAAAATTTTATTAATCAGCAATTCATTCTCTTCCACGGTAATTGTACAGGTAGAATATACAATTTCTCCCCAGGTCTTAAGCATTTTTACTGCACCTACAAGCAGCTTCATCTGCAGCTCTGCTAAACCGGCTGATCTTTCAACCGACCACCAATCGCTTATTTCAACTTTTTTCTGAATAATCCCCAGACCGCTGCAGGGCGCGTCAACTAAAATTTTATCGAAATGATCATGATAAATTCTGCTGAGCCATTCTCCTTTATGATGGATTACCCCTGCATTTACAGTATTCATTCTATCGATATTAAAGACTAGCATTTTTACTCGGTCAATCTGTATTTCATTGGCGATCAGTGTACCGCGGTTATCCATTATCTCCGCCATCTGTGTTGTTTTAGAGCCGGGAGCGGAACACAGATCCAAAACGGTTTCCGAAGATGAGGGATTTAAAATTAATCCCGGAAGCATTGAAGACAATGACTGAATGTAGTAGAAGCCGTTAATATGCTCGAGGGTTTTTCCTAAATTTTCATTACCTGAAATCACAGCCAGGCAGCCCGGAATTCCGGGGCATGATTCCGTTTTAATCCCGTAGTCCCGGAATAATTCCGCACTTAATTTCTCTCTATTTGCTTTTATTTTATTGACGCGGATATACTGGGAGGGTTCGCCGGAAATGAATTCAACATATTTTTTTGCGGAATTTTCGCCCCATAGATTTTTTAAATAATCAAAAATTCCGCTGCTAATTTCTTTCAAATTTTATTAATACCTGACTAAGTTTAAGGCTCTGAAAATTTCATTCACCACAAAATCGGAATTTTTATCCTGAAAATTTTTTTTATATTCCTTATCTATTAAAAGAACAATGGAATCCAGATACTTTTCATAACCGGATAATAAAGATTTTATTTCGTCCGCGTTTTCAGGGATTTTTATTCTGCAGTTTTTATTTCTGCCGGCATATACAATATATTTTGCCTGGTTATAATTTTCCGCCTGCAGAACATAACTTCCGTCTGTTGTAATAATTTCAATCTTGCCGAACAATTCTGTCCCGATTAATAATGATTTCGGCGGGAGATTAATTTCATGAAAATCCTTTATTTCCCTGAAATCTTCCGGGAAAGATTTTAATCCTTCAGACAAAATCTTATTGGTCAGGGATGCAATAAATTCTTTTTCGGTCAATTTAGCTACTATCGAAATTATTTATTTCAGGATTCCAGTATACGTTTATAATATTCCTCATACTGCGGAATGATCTTGCTTTTATCAAAAAATTCAACAGCCCTGCTGCGGGAGTTTTCAGAAAAGAGATTATATTTTTTTTCATTTGCAAGAAGATCAACTGCATACCTGGCCATCCTTTCGATGTCCCCGATTTCAGCTATATAACCGGTCTCATTATGTTTAATTAATTCCGGCATACGTCCCACGCTTGAGCGTACAACCGGCAGCCCGCAGGCCATTGCTTCCAGCGCCGATAACCCGAAGCTTTCCGATTGAGAGGGAATGAGGAATAAATCCGCACAATTTAAAATATCAACGAGACCATCCTGCTTCCCAAGGAATTTAACATGCTCATAAAGGTTAAGCTGGCGGCTTAAGCGCTCACATTCTGATCTGTCAGGACCATCGCCCACCAAAACTAATTTCGCCGGAACTTCCTTAATAACTTTATCCAGGATTTTAATTGTATCCATTACTCTCTTTACTCCCCTGAAATTCGAAGTATGGATCATGACTTTTTCATGCTTTGGAGCAATACGTTCTTTCAGGCAGTTTTCCTTCTTAGGTTTAAAGACTCCCGTATCAACAAAGTTCGGAATAACAACAATATCTTTGTCTATATAATAATTAGTTATAGTTTTCTCTTTTAGGAATCTTGAAACCGCAGTAACGCCGTCGCTTTTTTCAATGCTGAACTTTACCAGAGGAAGGAATGAGGGCTCCAGCCCGACTAAAGTAATATCAGTACCGTGCAGAGTTGTTATTACTTTAAGGTCTTTTTGACCAAGGAGCATCTGCTTTGCAAGATAGGCACTGGTCGCATGAGGAATAGCATAATGAACGTGGAGCAGGTCGAGGTTTTCATACTTTGCTACTTCAACCATTTTGCTGGCAAGAGCAAGAGTATAAAGGGGAAATTCGAACAATGGGTAGCTGCTCATTTCCACTTCGTGAAATACTACATTCTCAACAAAGTTTGCCAGTCTAAATGGGAGAGCATAACTTATAAAATGTATTTCATGTCCTTTTAAAGCAAGAGCTTTGCCAAGTTCTGTAGCAATAACTCCGCTTCCGCCATAAGTAGGGTAACAGGTAATTCCGATTTTCATATATATAAAATATTTAAGCTGATTTTATTTTGGCAATATTTTCTTTTGCAAATATCGTTCGCTTCAGTTTGTTAAAATTTCCTTGTTATCGACACAATACTTCCTCAGGTCTGATAAAATAAATAATGCAGCA
>CAYSGP010000076.1:0-5887 GCA_964430095.1 uncultured Ignavibacteriaceae bacterium | reverse complement strand
GTCTCTTCAATAAGTTCCCCTTCGGGGGATTTAGGGGGCATTATGCCTAAGAAAAGAATCTTAAGCGGGATGCGTCCTACTGGAAAACTGCATATAGGGCATTACGTCGGCGCACTCGAAAATTGGGTCAAGCTTCAGAATGAATATGACAGCTTTCATCTGATTGCAGATTATCATGCACTAACTACCGACCTGGAAACCAAAGATATTTATCAGAATTCCATCGATATGCTGATCGACTGGCTTGCCGCAGGACTTGATCCCCGGAAAAGCCCGATGTTCAGGCAATCCCAGATAAAAGAGCATACGGAACTGAACTTAATATTTGCAATGCTTATAACCGTAAACCGTCTTGAAAGAAATCCGACTTTAAAAGATCAGGTCAGGGATCTGAATATAGAAAATATTATTTTCGGATATTTAGGATACCCGGTCCTGCAGGCAGCAGATATTCTTTTATATAAAGGAGATGCTGTTCCCGTAGGTGAAGATCAGGTTCCTCATGTCGAAATTACAAGAGAAATTGCACGGCGATTCAATTCGGTTTACGGCCAGGTTTTTCCTGAGCCCGAACCGCTGCTTACAAAATTCTCACGTCTTCCCGGCTTGGACGGTAATGCCAAAATGAGCAAGTCGTTAGGGAATGCCGTTCTTTTGTCCGATGATCCTGAAACTGTAAAAGCTAAAATTAAAAAAGCAGTCACAGATCCTCAAAAAATAAGAAAAGGAGATCCGGGCAATCCAGATATCTGCTTAATATTTGCATATCACAAAAAATTTAATCCCGGGGAAGTCCCGGAAATTGAAGCCGGATGCAGGTCGGGTGCTTTAGGCTGTGTTGACTGCAAAATGAACTGTGCATCCAAAATATCTATGTTCCTTGAACCTATCAGGGAAAAAAGAAAATATTACGAAGAAAGAATTGATGAGGTGAAAAGCATTTTAAATGACGGAGAACAAAGAGCTAAGAAAGCAGCTGAAGCTACCATGAATGACGTGCATGAGAAGATGAAGATGGGGTAGAAGATGGAAAATGGAAATTGGGAGATGGAAAATGGGTAGTAAGAGAATATGGAGTACTTAGTATAGAGTATCGAGTAAAATGTATTCTTTGCGTACTTTGCGTCTACTTAGCGCTCTTTGCGTTTAAAAAAAAGTTCACGCAAAGGTCGCAAAGAATTTCGCAAATGACGCAAAGGTAATAATATTTCTAAACAACTTTCTAAAGTAAACTTTTGGCTTATAAGATAAAGCTTGAGCAGTTTGAGGGTCCTCTTGATCTTCTTCTCTTTTTTATTAAGAGAGATGAGCTGAATATTTATGATATTCCGATTTCAAGAATTACTAAGGAATTTTTAGAGTACGTTAACCTGATCAAGATGCTTGACCTTGAAGCTGCAGGTGATTTTATTTTAATGGCTTCGACTTTAATGCACATTAAAGTGAGAATGCTTCTGCCGAGAGAAGTTGATGAAAAAGGGGAAGAGATTGATCCGAGAGCCGAGCTTGTTAGAGCACTGCTGGAATATAAAAGGTACAAAGAAATGTCGGAAGAGCTGAATTTTCTTGAATCAGGCCAGAGAAAATTAAATTACCGCGGAAATTATTCTGCCGATGAAAAAGAATCTCCGCCCGATTTTGAAATGCTGCTTAAAAATGTTTCGATATACGACCTTGCTAAAGCATTTAAAAAAATCATTGAAGGAATTGAAAATGTTCCGGTCCATGAAATTGTAAAAGTAAATGTTACAATCGATGAACAGATTGAATATATTCTTAAAAAAATTGAAGCCGGCGGGAAGGTGCATTTCCTGGAGCTTGTCCTCGAAATGAAAGAGAAAATAAGGATTGTTGTTACCTTTGTTGCGCTGCTTGAGCTGGTAAAAATGGGAAAGATCGGGATTATTGCATCGCACAAGTTTAACGATTTTTATCTTGTGAGATTATCCGATGGATGAAATATATAAGACTGTAATTGAAGCATTAATCTTTTCTTCGGACGAACCCCTGAGCTCCTCCGAGATTATTAAGGCGGTAAAAGGAATAGACGGGGAAGATATTTCAATTACTCCCGAAGATATTGAAAAATGCGTGGATGAACTGAATTTGAAGTACAATGAGAGCGCATATAATATTATCAGGGTAGCAAACGGTTTTTTATTTGCTACAAAACAGGAAAATGCAAAATATATTGGGTATTTATCTTCAGAAAAAAGCAAAAGGAGATTAAGTCAGGCGGCGCTTGAAACTTTAGCAATCATTGCATACAAGCAGCCTGTAACCAAACCTGAACTGGAGTCGATAAGAGGAGTAAATTCTGATTACATCCTCAGTTCTCTGCTGGAAAAAAATTTAATTACTATTACCGGAAGAGCAGAAACTCCCGGCCGTCCGCTTCTATACAGCACAACAAATGAATTTTTAAAATATTTCGGGTTAAATAAATTAACCGATCTGCCCAAGCCGCGTGAAATTGAAGAAATAATGCAGGATGAAGATTTTCTGGAACAAAAAAGAAAGATAATGATGAATGCGGTTGAAGAAAATATAGAGAATGAACTCGATGAATCAAAGGGAAACAATTCATCCGGCGGCTCAAGCTCAAGTGAATTCGATGAATCAAATCCGGCTGAATAAATATTTATCGCAGTGCGGAATTTCATCCAGGAGGAAAGCGGAAGAATTTATACTCCAGGGCAGAATACTGGTAAATGAAAAAATAGCCGGCAACTTAAGTTTCAGGGTGGATCCGGAGAGGGATGTCGTACGTCTGGACGGTGAAAAGATTTCACCGAGAAAAAATGTTTACCTGCTGCTGAATAAACCGAAGAGAATCGTTTCGACAACTTCCGATGAAAAACACCGGATAACCGTAGTTGATTTGATTAAAAATTCCGATCGGAGCGACAAAATTTTTCCGGTAGGAAGATTGGATTATGATACAACCGGAGTAATATTTTTAACGAATGACGGAGAATTTTCGAATCTTTTAACTCATCCGAAAAACAAAGTGCCGCGGGTTTATGAAGCAAGGCTGAACCGGGCACTCGAGGAAAAAGATAAAGAAAAATTGCTGAACGGAATTACAGTTAAGACGTACGGCTTCCGCGGGATTCCGCCGCAAGATAGGAGAGCAAGATTTATAAAAATTTTTAGTAAAAATAATGATAGGAACTTTGTCGAGGTAACCTGTATTGAGGGCAGAAATCATTTTGTAAAGAATCTTTTTGGAACTTTAGGATACCGGGTAATTGCTCTTAACAGGAAAAGTTTTGCCGGGATTACGGCTGATGTAAAAACAGGTTCATACCGTCACTTATCAAAAACTGAAGTAGATAAATTAAAAGAAAAATATGCTGAATAAATTAATTTTCATTTTGCTGGTTGTTGTTCCTTTCACTCTATTCCCGGCTGAACCCAAAGGCAGGGATACCATTCCGCAGTATTCCTACGGAACAATACAGGAATTCTGGAACCAGATGGATGATATCTTCAATGATCCGAATTTTATTAATGCAAACTGGGGAGTGCTGATTCAATCTCTTCAAACAGGTGAATATTTTTACAAGAGGAATGAAAATAAATTGTTTATGCCCGCTTCCAATCTAAAACTCTTTACAACTGCCGGTGCACTGGAAATCTTAGGGCCTGATTATAAATTTTCCACAAACGTTTACATCAGCGGAAAAATTGACGGATCAATATTGGAAGGAGATCTTGTAGTTGAAGGAAGGGGAGATCCGGCTATTTCCGGAAGGTTTTATAATAACGATCTTTTAAAAGTATTTAACAACTGGGCCGATTCTCTTCTTGCATTCGGAATCGATGAGATAGACGGGAATCTTATAGGCGATGATAACCTTTTTGAGGATAAAGGACTCGGTCAGGGCTGGGCTTGGGACAATGAAAGCTTCTGGTTTTCTGCCCAGTCGGGAGCATTGTCTTTCAACGATAACTGTGTTGATATTGTGGTAACTGTTGATAAAAAGAAGAATTTATCCAAGATATCTATAGCGCCTGAAAGCAAATATATTGTACCTATCAATAAAGTCTTTGTTGTACCGGATGATTCAGTAAGTTCAATTGATGTTTACAGGGAAAGGGGCACTAATTTAGTTACTGTCTTTGGAAAAATAAGAGTATCCGACTCCGTCAAAACATACGTCAGCGTGAATAACCCTACTCAATATTTTATGGTTGTTTTGAAGGAAGTTCTGGGGAAAAGAGGGATTAAGATCACAGGTTTTCCGTTGGATATAGATGATGTAACTCAATCCCTTAATTACGGCAAGATGCAGAAATTGTTTACTAATTATTCGCCGGAACTAAAGGAAATAATCAAAGTAATTAACAAGAACAGCCAGAATTTTTTTGCTGAACAGCTTTTGAAAACTATCGGGCTGGAAACAAGAAATTTCGGAACAGTTGGATACGGGATTACTGCACTTTATGATTTATTTAGAGAAATAGGAATTAATCCCGAAGATATGAAAATTGCCGACGGCAGCGGTTTATCGCGTCTGAATTTGGTCACACCCAAACAGGTTGTAGACCTGCTGAATTATGTTTATCAAAGCGAAAATTTTATTCCCTTCTTTAATTCTCTTCCTATTGCAGGAGTTGATGGTACTCTCGGCGACAGAATGAAAAATTCAAGCCTTGCGGGAAAAGTAAGAGCAAAAACAGGTTATCTTGAATCTGTCCGAAGTTTATCCGGCTATGCTTATACAGGCGATAATGAACCTGTTTCATTTTCAATTATTGTCAATAACTTTAACGTACCTGTAAAGCTTGCGGAAAATCTCCAGGATCTGGTCTGTTTAAGGATTGCTAATTTTAAAAGAAAATAAATTTAAATCCCTGACTATTCTCCGGCGGTTTTTTAAACGAGTCGTCTGAATTAGGAATATTCAGGCTAACTACCCCCGGTTCCATTCATTCCATTTCTTTGCTGATCCTCTACGAGGATCAATAATTATAATTCTTTTTATAATATTACAATAGTTAAACATCTACAATGTTTTATTAACTCATGAAGTTTTTATTCGTCTTTAAATATTTACAGAGTTTGCCTGCTCCAATAATCAAGTTCATGAAAAATCATAATCCCCTTCAACCTCGTGAACTATTTTATGTCCAATAACAGTTCCCTAAACCTCGTAGAGGTTGAACTATTGTAAAAAAATATCACTCAAGAACTAAAATCCTCGTAGAGGATTTACTATAAATCCAGGATCCGGTTTGTTTAAGGATTGCTAATTTTAAAAGAAAATAAATTCGGGTTCTTTAGATCTGTTTCCCGCTGAGATTTAGTTCTGCCTGTTTTCGCTTCTTTCATATATTCTTACCCGGGGAGGAGGAAATTCAATCGGAATAAAAATTCTTTTTTCAAATTTTTTTATCACTCTGTAGTTATACTTATTTCCCTTTTTCTTCAATAAATTTTCATAAAACAGAAATACTTCACGGGAAGGGGGCTGCCGCCTGTACCATTCCGCCGAAGATTTCTCTTCCCAGGTATAATTATGAAGCTTATCCGACAATAGTGCTTCTTCCATCTTTTCATAATCAAAACTAGTTAAGATTATGAAATCCGGTTTTTCCAGAGGATCAACAATCTTATATTTTTTTGTATCTATTTTCGGCATCATCCAGCTCCATCTTTGGTAATTGCCGATTGACGACGCACCGATTGTGCTGCCTGCAGCTAAATTTTTTTCTATATAATAAGCTGCTGCAGTACGTGTGTCATTTGTCCGGAGAAAAATACCTGCAGAGCTGTAAGCGATCTCGAAAATGATCCATAAAATCAGGAGGGCAGTCCCCCATATCTGTTTGGGTGCGAATTCAATTTTTTTATATAGGTAATAGATTGCCTGTGCGCCGA
>CAYSGP010000075.1:0-18524 GCA_964430095.1 uncultured Ignavibacteriaceae bacterium | reverse complement strand
CAGCTGCTCATTAGCATTTAGAGGTACATCCGTTCTTTCAGGCACCTGGACAAAAGTTCCTGAAAGGGAAGCTTTATCTATTGAAAGCCAAGAATAGGTTCCTTCTTTTACGCGCTTCAAAGTATTATGAACCATATCCAGCTTTTTGCTTTTATCTTTTATCCTGATTATGTCACCGGCAGACAAGTTAAATGACGGAATATCAACCAATTTGTCATTAACGAGTACATGCCTGTGCCTTATTAGCTGACGAGCTTGTTTCCGCGATCCGGCAAAACCCAGCCGGTAAACTACATTGTCCAGGCGGCTTTCAAGAATTTTTACCAGGTTTTCACCAGTAATTCCTTTAATCTTAATTGCCTTATCAAAGTAGTTTTCAAATTGCGTTTCAAGCAAGCCGTATATTCTTTTAATCTTCTGCTTTTCCCTGAGCTGGACACCGTACTCCGATATCTTTGTTCTCCTGGATTGTCCATGCTGCCCGGGAGGATAAGCTCTTATTTCAACAGGACATTTATCGGTGTAACACTTTTGTCCCTTCAAATATAATTTCTGTCTTTCTCTTCTGCATAATTTGCAAACTGAATCTTTATATCTTGCCATTTAATATACTCCCAATTAAACCCTTCTCCTCTTAGGCGGTCTGCATCCGTTATGAGGAATAGGTGTAACATCTTTAATTGAATTAATTTCCAGCCCGGCAGTATTCAGGGCTCTGATTGCAGCTTCTCTCCCTGAACCCGGTCCTTTTACAAAAACGTCGACTCTTCTCAAACCGAGCTCATAAGCTTCTTTAGCAGAAGCTTCAGCAGATGTTTGTGCAGCAAACGGAGTGTTTTTCCTGGATCCCTTAAAGCCGTTCTTGCCGGCAGATGACCAGGCAATTGTATTTCCGTAAATATCGGTAATGGTTACAATAACGTTATTAAAGGTTGCTTTTATATGAGCAATTCCGTTAGCATCGACCAGAGTTTTCTTTTTTGCTTTTTTTACAACTTTAGCCAAACGACGATCCTCCTATATCAAATTAAATTCAAATTAATATTATTTCTTAGTCGGGGTTTTCTTCTTGCCGGCAACAGTTTTTCTTTTA
Source organism: uncultured Ignavibacteriaceae bacterium (assembly GCA_964430095.1). Classification (GTDB taxonomy): domain Bacteria; phylum Bacteroidota; class Ignavibacteria; order Ignavibacteriales; family Ignavibacteriaceae; genus DATKLQ01. The sequence continues at coordinate 17,431 of CAYSGP010000075.1, read as the reverse complement.
CCTTTACGGGTCCGGGAATTTGTTCTTGTTCTCTGACCTCTCACCGGTAATCCTCTTCTGTGTCTTAAGCCTCTGTAGGAACCGATATCCATTAATCTTTTAATGTTCTGCTGCACTTCCGAACGAAGCGCACCTTCAACTTTATATTCAGCAGTCATTACGCTTCTTATCTGGGCAACTTCATCCTCAATAAGATCAGAGACCTTTTTTGACGGATCCACTTTAGCTTTTTCTAAAATTTCCGCTGCAGAAGTTTTTCCGATTCCAAAGATATACTGCAGGCCGAATAAAACTCTTTTATTTTTGGGCAGATCCACACCCGCTATACGTGCCAACTGGTTTCTCCTTTACTAATTAACCTTGACGTTGTTTGTGTTTTGGATTTTTGCAAATTACTCTTACCTGACCTTTTCGCTTAATAATTTTGCAATTCTCACATATTTTTTTAACCGAAGCCCTGACTTTCATTTTTTCTCCTAAACCCGGATTCACCGGATATTTATTTATACCTGTATGTAATTCTTCCCTTTGATAAATCGTACGGAGATAATTCCACCGATACTTTATCACCTACCAGAATCTTTATAAAATGCATTCTCATTTTACCGGAAATATGGGCAAGTATTTCATGACCATTATCTAATTTCACTTTAAAATGCGCATTGGGTAATGTATCTGTTACAATTCCGTCTACTTTTATAGGTCCCTGTTTAGCCATTAAGTAACCGTTAAAATTTCAGGATTTCCGTTTGAGATTAACACCGTATGTTCAAAATGGGCAGATGGCAAACCGTCAGCTGTTACCACCGTCCATCCATCAGCACCTGTTTTAACACCAAACTCTCCCATGTTAACCATCGGTTCAATAGCCAGGGTCATTCCTTTCTTTAATTTTGCTCCGGTTCCTTTTTTACCGTAATTAGGAATAGAAGGATCCTCATGCAAAAATTTGCCTACTCCATGACCACAGAGGTCGCGGACTATGGAGAAGCCGTATGATTCAACATAATTCTGTATTGCAGCGGAAATGTCATGGAGCCTGCTGTTTACTTTTGCTTCTTCAATTCCCAGGTACAATGATTTTTCCGTTACATCCATTAATTTTTTCTTATCGGCAGAAACAGTGCCTACTCCGACAGAAATTGCACCGTCACCGAAATACCCGTTTTTTACAACACCTACATCAAGTGATACAATTTCACCATCTTTTAATTCCCTGCTGCCGGGAATTCCATGAACAACCTCATTATCTATAGAAGTGCAGATTGCAGCGGGGTAATTAAAAGCACCGCCTTGAGAATACCCTTTGAATGCTGCCATTGCATTGTTGCTTTTAATATAATCTTCCGCTATTTGATCTAGTTCCTTTGTTGCAACTCCGGGTTTAATATTTTTCTTCAGAAGCTGCAGGGTTTCAGCGACAATTCTGCAGCTTTCTTTTATAAAATCGATATCCTTTTGTGTCTTAATATAAATCACTAATATCTTCTGCTTTTAAGTTTTCCGGATTTCATAAAGCCGTCATAATGTCTCATCAATAAATGAGACTCAATCTGCTGAAGTGTATCAAGAGCAACTCCGACAATAATAAGCAGACTGGTACCGCCGAAAAACTGAGCAAACTGTCCTGAAACCCCCCAGGCAGAAACAAAGGCTGGAAGAATCGCAATTATTGCCAGGAAAAATGAACCTGGCAGAGTAATTTTTGTCAATATATTATCAATAAATTCGGATGTCTGTTTACCCGGACGAATGCCGGGGATAAATCCGCCCTGTTTCTTCATATTATCCGCAACATCTTTTGGATTAAAAGCTATTGCAGTGTAAAAATATGTAAAGAACACAATCATCAGCGCATATATGACTGAATAAACTGCCGATTGGTAGTGAAAATATCCGGCGACTCCCTGAAGAAATTCATTATTAGGGAAAAAAGATAAAACAGTATTCGGAATAAACATTATCGATTGAGCAAAAATAATCGGCATAACTCCGGCTGTGTTTACACGAAGCGGAATGTATTGAGTAACACCGCCGTACACTTTTCTTCCGACTACCCGTTTCGCATATTGCACCGGAATTCTTCTAGTACCCTGTGTAACTAAAACTACACCGGCAATAATAAATAACATAAGCGTGATAATTACAATTTCAATAATCAAGTTCCTTGTACCGACCATAAGCAGGTTAATTTCATCCTGAATTGCAAAAGGGAACCTATTAATAATTCCTATAAAAATAATTAATGATATTCCATTTCCGATTCCTTTATCCGTAATCTGCTCACCGAGCCACATCATAAAAATAGTTCCGGCAGTCAGGATAATAATTGTTGATAATGTCCACGCAAATCCCTGGATCGAAGGAGGAATAATCGGCTGACCCTGGTATTGAGTATTATAAAGTTTTATTGTCACGCCCCAGGCCTGCATTGCAGAAATAAGGACTGTACCATAGCGTGTTAACTGCGTTATTTTCTTCCGGCCTTCTTCACCTTCCTGCTGAAGCTTTTGGAAATAAGGGACAACTGCTCCAAGAAGCTGAAGTATAATTGAAGCAGAAATATACGGCATTATTCCGAGTGCCAGGATAGCAGCATTGGAAAACGCACCGCCTGCAAAAAGATCGTACAGCCCGAATAAATTGTCCGTAGTCTGATTCTTCATTGCTTCCGCGAGAAGAACCGAATCAATTCCCGGCAGAGTAATGTGTGTACCAACCCGAACAATTGTAAGTAATGCCAAAGTATATATAATTCTTTGGCGCAACTCATGAATTTTAAAAATGTTTCTGAAAGTTTCTGTAAATCTAGCCATTTACCGCCGCGTTTTATACTTTTTTAATTGTGCCGCCTGCCGCTTCAATTTTTTCTTTTGCCGACTGGCTGAAAGCATTTGCCTCAACCGAAACTTTAGCCTTCAGTTCACCGTTCCCTAAAACTTTAACCGGCAGCTTAATGTTTGAAATCAATCCGCTGCGTTTTAAGAAATCCACATTTATAATATCTTTTTTAAATTCTTTTCCATCGGCAATTTTTTGAAGCGCATCAACATTAATTATTTGGTAATATTTTTTAAATTTATTTGTAAAACCGAATTTGGGTATTCTTCTCTGCAGAGGCATCTGGCCTCCTTCAAACCAGCTTTTCTTTTTAGCGCCGGAACGGGAAAGCTGCCCGTTCATTCCTCTTGCGGAAGTGCCTCCGTGACCTGAGCCTTCGCCTCTGCCTATACGCTTACGCTGTTTCCTGGAACCTTCTGCATATTTCAAGTTGCTTAAAATGTCCATTATGATGCCTTGTCTTTTTTCTTCTCGGTTTTAATTGGTTCAACTTCAACCAAATGCTTCACTTTATTAATCATTCCTCTGATCTGAGGAGTATCATTATGAATTTTTGTCCAATTAGGTCTTCCCAAACCCAATGATTCTATGGTCAGTTTCTGATCTTTAGGTCTGTCAATTATACTTTTGGTCTGAGTTATTTTAATTTTTGCCATATTCATTTAAATTATTATTAAGCAGTAAAAAGCTCGCTAACATTCATACCTCTTTTATCCGCCATTCTTCGTGCATCAACAATATTAAGAAGAGCATTTAAAGTGGCTTTTACCTGGTTATGAGGATTGCTGGATCCGAGAGATTTCGTAAGGACATCCTGAATCCCGGCAGCTTCAAGCACCGCACGGACACCTCCACCCGCGATTAGACCGGTTCCGGGAGAAGCCGGTTTCAATAAAACCTTTCCCGCACCGTATTTCCCGATAATTTCATGAGGAATTGTTCCCTTATGCACTTTTATACTTATTAAATTTTTCTTTGCATCATCAATTCCCTTGGAAATAGCATCTGTAACTTCGTTAGCTTTTCCTAGACCGATTCCAACTGTTCCGTTCCTGTTGCCGACTACTACAATAGCATTAAAGCTAAATCGCCGTCCTCCTTTAACAACTTTTGCAACTCGATTAATGTGAACGACTTTTTCTTTTAAACCTTCTGATTCTGTTTGCTTCATAATTTTTATTTTTTATAATGTATTTATCTTAATTAATTCTTCAATCCAAGATTAAGAGTAAGATTATGAATCAAATTCCATACTCCTTACTTCATTCACTATGCTGCCGGGAGAGGATTCGAACCTCTGCAGACGCCTCCAAAGGGCGTAGTCCTACCGTTAGACGACCCGGCAATGCATGTCTGAGTCCCGCAGTTTAAAATTTTAATCCTCCCTCACGGGCTCCATCGGCAACAGCCTGAACTCTGCCGTGATATCGATAGCCGTTCCGATCAAATACTACCGATTTAATCTTCTGATCTAAAGCTTTTTTTGCAACTAAACTGCCCACTGCTTTGCTTTTGGCAATTTTGCCCTTCAGTGTTTTCAACTCTTCGGAAATATCTTTTGAAAGTGTCGATCCTGATACCAAAGTTTTCCCGGATGAATCATCAATTATTTGGGCATATATATGATTAAGACTCCTGTAAACAGTCAACCTCGGCTTTTCGGAAGAACCAACGATACTTTTTTTATTTTTCTGTTTAGCATGAGAGCCGGTTGCATTTTTTCTTTTAATCATTTTAATTTTTCTCCGCGGTTTTATTTGCCGGCAGTTTTACCTGCTTTTCTAACAATATGTTCATCAGAATATTTAATGCCTTTTCCTTTATAAGGCTCAGGCGCCCGAAGCGATCTTATTTTGGCAGCAACCAATCCGACCAGCTGTTTATCAATACCGGAAACAATAATCTGGGTGGCAGTAGGAGTTTGAAGTACAACTCCCTCAGGCGGAATAAAATATATTGGATGAGAGTATCCTATATTTATCAATAAATTTTTCCCCTTTAATTCCGCTTTATAACCAACACCGACTATATCAAGAGTTTTCTGGTATTCTTTAATTACACCAGAAACCATATTTTGGATTAATGCTCTTGTCAATCCATGGAGGGCTTTATTTTCTTTGCTGTCGTCGGATCTATTAATAATTATTTCGCTGTCCTTAATTTCAATAGAAAGGTTGGGATGAAAATTTTTTACAAGTTCACCTTTGGGTCCTTTTAATTTAAGAGTATTATCAGTTTTTACAGCGGATACTCCTTTTGGAATTACGACCGGTTTTTTTCCTATTCTAGACAAATTTTCAATCTCCTAAATTTTACCAGATATAACAAACTATTTCACCGCCGACCGCTTCACGTCTTGCTTCCCTATCGGTCAGCAGTCCCTTTGAAGTGGAAACCACGGCGATGCCTAGACCGTTTAATACCCGGGGCAGTTCATCGGCATTTTTGTAGACTCTTAATCCGGGTGTGCTTATTCTTTTTAATCCGTTAAGCGCCGGAGCCCCTTTAGAGTATTTAAGAAAAATCTTTAAAATATTTTGTTTCTTATCTTCAACTAATGAATAGTCATGAATAAACTGCTGCTTCTTTAAGATTTCAGCTAAATTCTTTTTCAGGTTTGATGAAGGAATTTCAACCGAAACTTTTTTCGCACGAGAGGCATTTCTAATTCTTGTTAAAAAATCTGAAATTGGATCTGTTACAGGCATATAAATAAACTCCTTTTACCAGCTTGATTTTTTTAATCCGGGGATTTCGCCCCTCAAAGCCATTTCCCTTAAAACTAACCTGGATAAACCGAACTTCCTATAATAACCACGGGCTCTTCCGGTAAACATGCACCTGTTATGCAGCCTTACCGCAGATGAATCTTTGGGTAATTTCTGCAATGCCTGATAATCACCTTTCTCTTTAAGTTCCTGGCGAAGCTTTTTATATTTTTCTACAAGTTTTCTTCTTTTTTCTTCCCGAGCAATCGAGCTTAAACGAGCCATTTAATCTCCTTCGTTATGCGTTTTTAATTTCTTTTTTCCTGAATGGGACTCCAAAGGACTGGAGCAGTTCATAGGCTTCATTATCGGATTCGGCAGTAGTTACCAGTGTTACATCCATTCCTAATATTCTTCCGATTTTATCCACGTTTATTTCCGGAAATATTATCTGCTCTTTAATTCCAAGAGTATAGTTGCCTCTGCCGTCGAAAGATTTATCGGATAATCCGCGGAAGTCCCTGACTCTGGGAAGAGCAACATTAATCAATCTATCCAGGAACTCATACATTTTTTCATGCCTCAGGGTAACCATTGCACCTATATTCATTCCGGCTCTTAATTTAAAATTAGAAATTGCTTTCTTTGATTTCCTAATACTTGCTTTTTGTCCGGTAATTGCTTCCAGCTCCGCTACAGCTTCTTCAAGAATCTTCTGGTCGGAAACAGCCGCACCGACTCCCATATTAACCGAGATCTTATCTAGTTTCGGAACCTGCATTATACTTTTATAATTAAATTTTTTCTTCAGCTCCGGAATAACTTCGGATTTATAAAAATCGCCGAGCCGGTTTTTTATTTTAATCTGTTTATGTTCCTGAGCCGGGGCTTTCTTTTCTTGTTTTCCCTTAGCCTCTTTTTTCGGTGCCTGGGGCTGTTTTTCTGCAGCCGGTGTTTTTGTTTTTTTCTCAGCCATAGTTTTTATTAAAAATTAAATCATTTCTCCGCTAGCCCTGCTTATGCGGGCTCTTTTCTTTTTTCCTGTTTTTTCATCTAAAATAATCTGAGAACCGATTCTAGAAGGTTCATTAGATTTTGGATCAAGTATCATAACATTTGAAACCTGAATAGGCATTTCTTTTTCAAGGATTCCGCCCTGGGGATTTTTCTGATTCGCTTTGGTGTGCCTTTTCCTCATATTTATCCCTTCCACAATTACCCGCATCTGTTTGGGGAATACTTTCAGCACTTTACCGGTTTTCCCCCTATCATTTCCGGTAACCACCATGACATTATCGTTTTTTCTGATTTTCATAATTTATTCCGTTTATAATACTTCCGGCGCAAGAGATACTATTTTCATAAATTGCTTCTCTCTTAATTCCCTCGCAACCGGCCCAAAAATACGCGTACCTTTAGGTTCATTCTGAGGGCTCAGCAATACAGCCGCATTCTCATCGAATCTGATATAAGATCCATCTTTTCTTCTTACTTCCTTTTTTGTACGTACAATTACTGCACGGGAGACTTCCCCTTTTTTTACCGTTCCGTTAGGAATAGCAGTTTTTACAGACACTACGATCAAATCTCCGAGGCTTGCATATTTTCTTCCGCTCCCGCCGAGCACTCGTATGCAGCGGATCTTTTTTGCACCCGAATTATCCGCAACTACTAGATTGGTTTCTTCTTGAATCATTATTAAAAAAACTCCTATTTAGCTTTTTCCAAAATTTCAATTAAGCGCCATCTCTTTCTTGCGCTGAGAGGGCGGGTTTCCATAATTCTTACCTTATCTCCAATCTGGCATTCGCTTTTTTCATCGTGTGCAATCAGCTTTGTCGTCTTCTTAAAATATTTTTTATAAATTTTATGAGGTACTCTTCTTTCAATAGCCACAGAGATTGTCTTCTGCATTTTATTACTTACAACTACACCGACTCGGGTTTTTCTTAAGGGCCGCTGTTCCATATTTATTTTGCAGCTCCTTTCTCCGGGCGCATTTCTTTCCGTTCAGTCAGCTCCCTTTCCCGCAAAACAGTCTTAATTCTAGCTACATCTTTTTTTACAAGTTTCAATTTGGATGTATTCGTAAGCTGTTTAAGCTGATTCTGAAAACGCAAATCGATGAGGTTTTTTTGTTCTTCATCGAGCTGGTGCTTCAGCTCCTCGGTTTTCATTTCTCTTATATCATGAATTTTCATTCAATTTCCTTTAATGATTATTCGTAATCAGGTCTTGCAACCACTTTAGTTTTAATCGGCAGCTTATACGAACATAAGCCCAAAGCTTCATGAGCAATTTCTTTGGAAACGCCGCCGACTTCAAACAAAATTCTGCCCGGTTTAATAACTACGACCCAGAATTCAGGTGCACCTTTTCCTTTTCCCATTCTGGTTTCCAAAGGTTTTTTCGAAACAGGCTTATCGGGAAAGATCCTAATCCATACTTTTCCGTCTCTTTTCATTTTTCTTGATAATGCAACCCTGCATGCTTCGATCTGCCGGCTGGTAATCCAATGCGGTTCAAGCGCTTTAAGGCCGAAATCCCCGAATGCAATGGAACTGCCCCGCTTTGCCTTCCCCTTCATTCTTCCGCGCTGGGCTTTTCTGAATTTTACTCTTTTCGGCATTAACATGATTTAAACTCCTATTAACTCTCTTTGATCTTTTAATTTTTTAATCTTTTAATCTTTTCCCGCAAAAAAACGGGATCCCGCCGTGCGGGCAATCTTTAAATTTTTATTCCGTGACTCTTTTACCTAAAATTTCACCGCGGCAAATCCAAACTTTAATTCCGATTGCACCGTAAATAGTTTCAGCTCTTCCGGAACTATAATCAATATCGGCTCTCAAGGTATGAAGAGGAATTCTTCCTTCCTTATATTGTTCGGTTCTTGCCATTTCAGCACCGCCGAGTCTTCCTGCGCACATAATTCTTATTCCTTCAGATCCCATTCTCATTGCCGAAGTAATTGCCATTTTCATGGCCCGGCGGAAAGAGACTCTTCCTTCAATCTGGCTTGCAATATTTTCAACAACAAGATAAGCATCCAGCTCAGGTCTTTTTATTTCGGAGATCTGAACTTTTACTTCTTTATCCGTAACCTGTTTTAATTCCTGTTCAAGCTGAGTAATTTCTTTTCCGCTTTTTCCGATAACAACACCCGGTCGCGATGTATGAATGGTCAGAATTACATTTTTAGAAGTCCTGTCAATAACAATTCTTGATATGCCGGCTTTCCTTAAGCGGTTTCTTATATACGATCTTAATCTCTCATCTTCCTTTATTTTCAGAGCATAGCTTTTATTTTCATACCAGTTGGAATCCCATCCTCTGATGATTCCAACTCTTAATCCGACAGGGTTTGTTTTTTGTCCCAAAATTTCTCCTAATTCTTTGTTGCTACAATAATTGTTACATGACAGGATCTTTTTCTTATTCTATACGCGCGGCCCATGGGTGCCGGTGAAATTCTCTTAAGGGTCGGTCCCTGATTAACAAATGCTTTACTAATAAATAAATCTGACGGTTCGTATCTTTTCCTTTCTCCTTCGGCATTTTCGCTTAATATCATAAAATTCGAAATGGCCGATCTCAATGTTTTCTCTGCACTTTTTGCTGCATGTTTGGGCTGAAAGTGCAGAATTTCCATTGCCTTATCGACGGATTCACCGCGGATTAAATCAATAACCAGCCTCATTTTTCTGGGAGATGAACCGATAAATCTTGTTACTGCTCTAGCTTCCATTATTTAAATTCCTTCAAAAATAATCTTATGCTGTCGGCTTAGTTGCTTTTTCAGCCTTAGTTCCCGGATGAGCCCGAAAAATTCGAGTAGGTGCAAATTCGCCAAGCTTATGTCCGACCATATTTTCGGTAATGTATACCGGTATCATTTTATTTCCATTATGGACTGCAATTGTATGCCCGACGAAATCAGGCGCAATTGTAGAAGTACGCGACCATGTTTTTATAATTCTTTTCTGGTTTGTCTCATTAAGCTGATTGATTTTCTTCATCAGCTTCAAATCGATAAATGGTCCCTTTTTTACTGATCTGGGCATATTTAACTCACTTACTTATGACGTTTGATAATCAGGTTATTTGAGGCTTTTTTATGTTTCCTCGTTTTTAAGCCTTTGGATTTCTGCCCCCATGGAGAAACAGGATGACCGCCGCCTGAAGTTTTACCTTCTCCGCCCCCCATTGGATGATCGACAGGGTTCATTGCCACTCCGCGTACATGAGGCCGCTTTCCGAGCCACCTGCTTCTGCCGGCTTTTCCATAGCTTATATTTTCATGCTCAATATTACCCACTGTACCATAGGTTGCAAGGCATTCAAGTCTTACCATTCTGATTTCGCCTGAGGGCATTTTCAGCTGGGCATAATCTCCTTCTTTAGCCAGCAGCTGAAGAGATGATCCGGCGCTTCTTCCAAGCTGCCCCCCTTTACCCGGCTTTAATTCAACATTATGAAGAAAGCTTCCAAGAGGCATTTCTTTTAAAGGCAGCGTATTGCCGATGCTAATTTCACTCCCGGGGCCTGAAACTATTTTATCATTCACCTTTAATCTGTCGGGTGCAATGATATATTTTTTTTCTCCGTCAGCATACTGCAGAAGAGCAATCCTTGAAGTACGGTTCGGATCATATTCAATTGAAACTACGATTGCCGGCACGCCGTGTTTTAATCTTTTAAAATCAATTATCCTGTATCTTCTTTTATGGCCTCCGCCTCTATGCCGCGAGGTTACTCTGCCGAGATTATTTCTACCGCCCGATTTTTTTAATGAAGCCGTTAAAGATTTTTCCGGCTTATCTTTTGTCAATTCTTCAAAAGAATAATTTGTCCTGAATCTGGTTCCGGGCGTAATCGGTTTTAATTTTATTATTGCCATTTAAAATTCCTGTTTACGTCAGCTATACTTGCTCGAATAATTCAATTTTTTCACCTTCTTTTAAGGTGATTATTGCTTTTTTAAATTTCGGCGTTTTGCCTGTAAATCTCCCACTCTTTCTAAACTGAGTTTTAGTCTTGCCGGGATGATTTATCGTTCTTACGCTTACCACATGCACGTTGAATTTCTTTTCAACTGCTTTCGCTATTTCAATTTTATTGGACTGCGGGTTTACGATGAATCCGTATTTCCCGGTATCAGCGCTCAGGTTAGTCATCTTTTCAGTAATCAGAGGTTTTATTAAAATTTCATGCATCAGCTTATTCCTGTACGCTAGTTTCAAATGATTTTGAAAGAACATCCACCGCGGTTTTCTGTAAAAGCAATACCTGGTTATTTAAGATATCGTATGCAGAAGCTTTGCCTGCTTCTAAAATCTTAACTTTGGGAATATTCCTTCCGGATTTATATACTGCTTTATCTGCTTCACCTGTAAGGAGGAGTACTTTCTTACTGCCTACCTTCAAAGCTTTCAACAGATTCACTAATTCCTTGGTTTTCGGCTGATCGAATTTAAAATCTTCAACTACCATTAATTGATCGTCTTTAACCTTGTAGCTAAGGGCCGATTTACGCGCAAGGCGTTTAACCTTTTTAGGCAAATCCTGCCTATAGTTTCTCGGACGCGGTCCGAAGATAGTACCTCCGCCGACCCATAGAGGAGACCGGATTGTACCTGCACGTGCTCCGCCTCTTCCCTTCTGCTTCCAGGGTTTCTTCCCGCCGCCCCTGACCTCGCCTCTTTCCTTGGCTTTATGAGTACCTTGCCTTTGATTAGCCAGGTATGATTTTACAGTAAGGTATATTGCATGATCATTCGGTTCAACAGCGAAAATATCTTCCGATAAATCTATCTTTTCACCGGAAACGGAACCGTCGGTTTTATATATATCTAGTTTCATGTTTGAATTCTTTAATCTATTTTTTAATTAATTCAACAATAGAATTAATTGATCCGGGCACTGCACCCTTAACCATTAATAAATTTTGTTCGGGAACTATTTTCACAACTTTCAGATTCGATATAGTAACATTTTCATATCCTAACCTGCCTGCCATTTTTTGGCCTTTGAAAACACGCGAAGGATGGGAGCTTGCACCAATAGAACCAGGAGCCCTTACTCTGTCGCTTTGACCGTGAGTCACCATTCCAATTCCGCCAAAATTATGTCTCCTAACAACACCCTGAAAACCTTTTCCTTTGCTCTTCCCTCTCACCTTAATTTTTTCACCTTCCTGGAATAAATCTATTTTTATCTCATCGCCCACTTTGTAATTAGAATCTGCAGGGAATTTAAATTCATTTAAAGCAAGGGCCGGAGGCAATCCGGATTTTTTATATTGTCCGATTACAGGTTTACTGATATTTTTTTCTTTTCTTAAACCAAAACTAAGCTGGAGGGCTTCGTAGCCGTTTTTTTCTTTTGTTCTTATTGAAACAACCCTGCATGGCCCGGCTTCAATAACTGTCACAGGCACAAGTTCACCGTTTGCATCAAAAATGTTTGACATTCCTATTTTTTTTCCGATTAGACCAGGCATTTTAGCTCCAAAATTTCTTACAACTTAATTTCAATATCTACCCCTGCCGGGATATCCAATTTACTTAATGAATCCACAGTTTTATTATTAGAATTATGAATATCAATAATTCTTTTATGCGCTCTGGTCTCAAACTGTTCGCGGGATTTTTTATCAACATGAGGCGAACGGAGCACAGTGTAAACTGTCCTTTTGGTAGGCAGGGGAATCGGTCCTGATACTACGGCTCCAGTTGATCTGACAGTTTTGATTATTTTTTCAGTTGATTTGTCGATCAGAATATGATCGTACGATTTCAACTTAATCCTAATTTTTTGACCTGGCACTTTTTAAAACTCCTTAAAAACTTAATATTGATCCGAATCCAAAATGATGCATAAAAAAGGGAGCTTAAGACTCCCTTCTTTTCCAGCAACTGCCGGACAAACATTCATCATTGGATAATTTTTGTTACCAGACCGGCACCAACGGTTCTGCCGCCTTCACGGATAGCAAATCTTAATCCTTCTTCCATTGCTATATCGCCGATCAGCTCGATACTTAATTTTACTTTATCACCCGGCATAACCATTTCGGTTCCTTCGGGAAGTGAAGCAACTCCGGTTACGTCGGTAGTTCTGAAATAAAACTGCGGTCTGTACCCGTTAAAAAACGGTGTATGGCGGCCGCCTTCTTCTTTTGAAAGGATATAGACTTCACCTTCAAATTTCTTGTGAGGCGTAATCGATCCGGTTTTTGCCAGAACCATTCCTCGTTCGATTTCATTTTTATCGATACCTCTTAAGAGAATTCCTGCATTATCTCCGGCAATTGCAGAATCAAGCTCTTTCCTAAACATCTCGATACCTGTAACAATTGTTTTTTTATGCATTCCGAATCCAATAAGCTCAATCTCTTCTCCTAATTTAATCTGGCCTCTTTCGACTCTTCCGGTAGCTACTGTTCCGCGACCGGTAATTGAGAATACATCTTCCACCGGCATTAAGAACGGTTTATCGGTATCTCTTTTAGGAATAGGAATATAACTGTCTACAGCATCCATTAATTCCCAAATACAAGTTAAACGGGGATCATCAGCTTTTGTAGTTGTACTTGCAGCTGCTTCCAACGCTTTTAATGCGGAACCTCTGATTATCGGGATTTCATTGCCTGGAAATTCATAATAATTTAAAAGATCCCTTAATTCTACTTCAACAAGTTCAAGCAATTCCGGATCATCGACCATATCCACTTTATTCATGAACACCACTATTCTAGGAACGCCAACCTGACGGGCGAGAAGAACGTGTTCTCTTGTTTGGGGCATAGGTCCGTCAGTTGCAGCTACTACCAGTATAGCTCCATCCATCTGTGCAGCACCGGTTATCATATTCTTTACGTAGTCAGCGTGACCGGGGCAGTCCACATGTGCATAATGTCTTTTTTCGGTTGAGTACTCAACATGTGCAGTGGCAATGGTAATTCCTCTTTCTCTTTCCTCAGGGGCATTATCTATACTATCAAAAGTTCTTATTTCAGAGAGACCTTTTTTATTAAGAGCCATAGTGATGGCAGCAGTTAATGTTGTTTTGCCATGATCAACATGGCCTATGGTACCTACATTAACGTGAGGTTTGCTCCTGTCAAATTTTTCTTTTGCCATCTAAATCTCCTTTAATTTATTTTCATTTATTTATTAATGTGATTCTATGTTATGCTGCTGACATGCTTTTTTTACCAAAAGATTTTTCAGCAATTTCATCAGCAATGGATTTCGGCACTTCGGAGTAGCGCGAAAACTGCATAGTATATATTGCACGGCCCTGAGTCATCGATCTTAATATGGTAGCATACCCGAACATTTCTGAAAGCGGCACAACAGCTTTAATTACCTGCGCATCTTTACGTGCCGAGAATCCTTCAATCTTGCCCCTCCTGGAATTAAGGTCTCCCATTACATCACCTAAATATTCTTCAGGTGTTACAACTTCAACATCCATAATTGGCTCCAGGAGAATAGGTCTTCCCTTCTTTGCGCCTTCTCTAAATGCAATTGAACCGGCTACTTTAAAAGAAATTTCATCGGAATCAACATCATGATAAGAACCGTCGTAAAGTTTTGCTTTAATATCAACAACAGGAAATCCTGCAATGACACCGTTTCTCATTGCTTCCTGAATGCCTGCGGAAACAGGAGTAATATATTCTTTCGGAATCACTCCTCCGACGATTGCATTTATAAATTCATAACCTTTCCCAGATTCATTGGGGCTCAACTCAATCCATACGTGACCGTATTTTCCGCGTCCGCCTGATTGTTTAATAAACTTTCCTTCACTATTTACAGCTTGTGTTATTGTTTCCCTGTAAGCCACTTGAGGCTTGCCTATATTGGCTTCCACATTAAACTCTCTTTTCATTCTGTCCACAAGAATTTCAAGATGAAGCTCACCCATGCCGCTTATAAGAGTCTGCCCGGTTTCTTCATCAATATTGACTCTGAATGTAGGATCTTCATCTGAGAGTTTATTTAAAGCATTTCCTAACTTATCCTGATCAGCTTTTGTCTTCGGTTCAATGGCAATCTGAATAACAGGTTCAGGAAAAATAATTTTCTCCAGGACAATGGGATCATCTTTGCCGCAGAGAGTATCGCCGGTTTTAGTAAATTTTAATCCTACTGCAGCTGCAATATCCCCGGCTCTTACTTCGCTTATTTCTTCGCGGTGATTTGCATGCATTTGAAGAAGCCTGCTTATGCGTTCCTTCTTTCCGCTGACCGCATTAAAAATATATGAGCCGGCGGTAAGCGTTCCCGAATAAACCCTGAAGAATGTTAATTTTCCTACATATGCATCATTCATTATCTTAAATGCCAAGGCAACAAATTCTTCATCGGGATCAATTCTTCTTTTAACAATATCATTAATACCGATATGATGCGCTTCAATTTCTTTAAAATCCAAAGGAGACGGTAAAAAATCGATAACGGCATCCAGCAGTTTTTGAACACCTTTATTTTTAAATGCCGAACCGCAAAGTACAGGGATTATCTTCAGCTCAATAGTTGCTTTGCGCAGAACTCTTTTAATTTCTTCCGATGTTATCTCTTTGCCATTTAAATATTTTTCAAGTAATGTATCATCAATATCGGAAACAGCCTCAAGCATCTGGGTTCTATATTTATTAGCAATTTCAACCAGATCTTTTGGAATGCTCATCTCATCATAAGTAGCTCCCAGAGTTTCCTCATGATACATGTGTGCTTTAAATGAAATCAAATCAATCACACCGGAAAACATATCGCCTTCACCGATCGGTAAATTAATAGGGACTGCATTTGCGGCTAATCTATCCTTCATCATCTGAATAGCATTATAAAAATCGGCGCCTGTCCTGTCCATTTTATTAATAAAAGCTATCCTGGGCACACGGTATTTATCTGCTTGTCTCCATACAGTTTCCGACTGCGGTTCAACACCGCCTACGGCACAAAAAAGTGCAACTGCTCCGTCCAGGACTCTAAGCGATCTTTCCACCTCAACAGTAAAATCAACATGACCGGGTGTATCGATTATATTGATTTGATGATCACTCCAAAAGCAGGTAGTTGCCGCACTTGTAATTGTAATTCCGCGTTCCTTTTCCTGCTCCATCCAGTCCATGGTTGCTGCACCGTCGTGCACTTCTCCAAGCCGGTGTGTTTTACCGGTATAAAAAAGAATACGTTCGGTAGTAGTAGTTTTACCGGCATCTATATGAGCCATAATTCCTATATTTCTAACTCTATCTATTGATAATTTATCATCCATCTGATTTTCTTCACCTAATCTTTCTTTTGTAATTCATCACCATTTAAAATGTGCGAAAGCTTTATTAGCTTCTGCCATTTTATGAGTATCGTCTTTCTTCTTAACTGATGAGCCTTCACCGTTTGAAGCAGCTATGAGTTCAGAAGCCAGTTTTAAAGCCATTGATTTTTCATTTCTGACTCTGGAATAATTTCTCAGCCAGCGCATTGCCAGGGCAATTCTTCTTTCAGGTCTTACTTCAGTCGGAACCTGATATGTAGCACCGCCGACTCTGCGGCTTCTAACTTCAATAAGCGGCTGTACATTTGAAATTGCCTGCTTGAAAACCGAAAGACCTTCCTTCTTAGTTCTATTCTCTATTATCTCCAAGGCATCATATACAATTTTTCTTGCAGTAGCTTTTTTACCTTCGAACATAATTGAATTAATGAACTTTGCTACAATAACATCATTAAATTTTGGATCGGATTTTATAAATCTTTTTTCTGCTCTTTTTTTTCTCATTTCTATTTAGCCTTCGGTTTTTTTGCTCCATACTTGGATCTGCCTTTTTTTCTGTCTTCAACACCGCTTGTATCCAGAGTTCCTCGTATGATATGATACCTGACTCCTGGAAGATCTTTAACTCTTCCTCCTCTAATAAGAACAATTGAGTGTTCCTGAAGATTGTGCCCTTCTCCAGGAATGTAAGCCGTTACTTCAATATTGTTAGTGAGTCTTACTCTTGCAACTTTCCTCAAGGCGGAGTTCGGCTTTTTAGGTGTTGTGGTATACACTCTCGTACACACTCCTCTTTTTTGGGGACATGCATCGAGAGCGGGAGCTTTATTCTTTCCGAATATTTGTATTCTGCCTTTACGAACCAGCTGATTAATTGTGGGCACTAAATCTCCAAAAAATTGTAAAATCAAAAAAAATTAAGACTTCTAATATATAGGTTACTCGAAAATTAGTCAAGAAAAGAGGATATAACAGATAATTAAATTCAGCTCAATATAGATGTAAGAGCCGAATTATAAATATTATCAGCTTGCCTGGATTTTTTCCTCTTCTTTTACTTCAGGCACTGCTATTTCCGATTTCAGCATAATATTTTTGTACTTTTTCAAACCGGTCCCTGCAGGGATTAGATGACCCATTACAACATTTTCTTTTAATCCGAGCAAATAATCTACTTTTGCTTCAGTTGCAGCATTAGTTAATACTTTTGTTGTTTCCTGGAAAGAAGCTGCAGAGATAAAGCTTTCCGTTGAAAGAGCAGCCTGCGTAATTCCAAGGAGGACATGTTCAAAAGTTGCAGGGTAACCGTCCCGCGCAGTTATAGCCTTTTTGCTCTTTTTCTTCAAATCGAGATTAATTTCTCTCAGCTTGCTTTTTGCAATGAGCTGCCCGTCTTTGAATTTAGATTCACCTTTATCTTCAATGTAAACCATCGACATTACCTTGCTGTTTTCCTCGATGAATTCATTCCTGTCTACCATATCTTCTTCAAGAAATCTGGTATCACCCGGAGAAACTATTTTCACCTTCTGCAGCATCTGCCGGACTATTACTTCAATGTGTTTATCATTAATTTTTACACCCTGCAG
>CAYSGP010000074.1:0-6456 GCA_964430095.1 uncultured Ignavibacteriaceae bacterium | reverse complement strand
AATTGAATGAGATCTTTCACCTGAATTTTTATCAAGAGTATATCCCTGAGAAGCAGAGTTTGCTGAATATTTACCCGTAGACACTTTTGCCTGCGCTAAAACAGCGGCGAATATTCCTAAGACAAAAACTATTGAAACTGCAAAAATTAATTTTTTCATAATGGACTCACTTTTTGTTATTAATTTTTAGCTCTGAATAAAATAATAGGAATGTTTTTCTTTTGCAAACAAAAACGTTTAAATTTAACCCGGCAGTAAAAAAATTTGGAGGGAGTTTGCAATGAAATTTTTTACAAAGGTTTTTTTCAGCAGTTACCTTCTTTTGATTGTAATCTCGGCAGGAAAATGTTTCCCGCAGTCACCCGGAGTAAAATATCATGCATTTTCGGGAACGCTGGTTCTTTCCGCTGAAGGCGCTTCAACTTTAGAATTAACCGATTATTACGGCGCAACCTTTGATTATCTAGGTAAAGTTTCACTGGAATATTTCCTACCAGCTTATTCAAGAAGCTCATTCGGTTTCCGGGTATTCGGTGCTCAGGGATTTATTTCAGGCAATGATGCCGGTCTTGTTCCGAATCATTTCAGAACTGACTTAAGTACAGCAGGCGGAGGAATAGTTTATACCTTATCATTCAACAGCTGGATTTTTTCATATTTGTTCGTTGGTGGATCATATCTTTGGTATAATCCAAAAGGGGAAAACGGAAGCGAGCTTCCGAATAATTTAGCAGGTGTATATAAAAAGCGTGAATTAAATTATAATGGAGAACTGGGATTCAGGTTTTTATTAACTGATGATTTGAGCTTTAATATAAACGGCGGCGTACAAGTCAGTCCTAATGATTATCTTGACGATAAGCAGCTCGGTACAAGCACCGACGCTTTCCTTGTCTTAGGCGGAGGATTTTCTTTTGCATTCTTTACGGAAAAGGATGTTGACGGTGATGGAGTATTCGATTCGAAAGATATCTGCTCATCAACACCCGCCGGAGTGAAAGTGGATGAATTCGGATGTCCGCTGGACAAGGACCGGGACGGAGTTCCCGATTATCTTGATCAATGCCCTGAAACTCCTTACAGAGTTTTGGTTGATGCCAAAGGATGTCCTTTCGATGCTGACGCTGATAAGATCCCGGATTATATCGATGTTTGCAGCAATACCCCGGAGGGAGTTCCGGTTGATAACTTGGGATGTCCTTACGATCTAGATAAGGACGGAATTCCCGATTACCAGGATAAATGTCCTAATACTCCCGAAAATATTCAGGTCGATAAAAACGGGTGTCCGCTGGATTCTGATCTGGACGGTGTGCCTAATTATAAGGATGATTGTCCCGAAACTCCTGCTGGTGCAGCAGTCGATGAAAACGGATGTCCCCCAGTAGTTGAAGTAAAAGAGATGGTTCTAAGATCAGGTGCCAATTTTGCTACGGGAAGCGCTCAGCTCCTCCCGTCAGCATATCCCGAACTCGATAAGATGGTAAAGGTAATGAAAGAGGAAAAAAATTCAAGATGGAGAATTGAAGGACATACCGACGCTTCCGGATCAGCAGAAATAAATAAAAAGATTTCAAAACAGAGGGCTGAATCTATATTGAATTATTTCTTGTCAAAAGGGATTAGCAGAACCAGGTTCGAAGCAGTTGGATTGGGTGAGGATTACCCAATTGCCGATAATTCCACCGAAGATGGAAAAGCCAGAAACAGGAGAGTTTTGATCATAAGGATTGATTAATTGTTTGTAGAGAAAATGCAGAGGGCAGAGAGTTAGCGTAAAGAATTCAGAAATCGTAAATCAGAAATCGTAAATCGTTAATCGTCATGCTTTCATGCATTCCCCGAAAACCGCGGCAGGCATCCATGCTATCATGCACTCATACAGTCATGCACCCATGCAATCTTCTGCCATTGGTTAATGGTGATTTGCTGATTATCTTGCGGATAAAATTAAATCTGATTATTAAACAAAAGAGGTATTTATGTTTGATAAAAATTATAAGTTTACTTGTGTTGAAAGATTCCTCAAATATGTCAAATACGATACTCAATCCGATGATGAATCAAAATCATTTCCAAGCACCGAAAAGCAGAAAATCCTCTCAAAAGATCTCGCTGATGAATTGAAAAAAATAGGTATTGAAGATTCACATATGGATGATTACGGGTATGTTATGGGAACGGTTCCATCCAATACAAGCAAAAATGTCCCTCCTATCGGATTTATTTCACACGTGGATACTTCACCGGCTGTTTCCGGTAAAGATGTGAATCCCGTAATTAATAAAAACTATCCGGGCGGGGATATAAAACTTAAAGAAGGCAATCAGGTTATTAAGGCAGATGAAAATCCTGATCTTTCAGAGATGATCGGATACGATATTATAACAACGGATGGAAGGACTCTTTTGGGAGCTGATAATAAAGCGGGAGTTGCGGAAATAATGGATGCGGTTAATTATTTGTTGTCTCATCCCGAATTGAAGCATGGCCCTGTAAAAGTATGCTTTACACCGGATGAAGAGGTCGGAAGAGGAACGGAAAAATTCGATGTTAAAAAGTTCGGTGCAAAGTATGCCTATACGGTTGACGGGCAAACCCGCGGAGAAGTGGAATCCGAAACATTCAGTGCCGACGGTGTAACAATTAAATTCCATGGTAAAAATATTCATCCTGGATACGCAAAAGGGAAAATGATAAATGCGGTAAAGATTGCTGCATCGTTTATAGAAAGCCTGCCGAAAGAAAAACTCTCACCGGAAACAACAGAAAAAAGGGAAGGTTATGTTCATTGTGTTTCTGTGAATGCTAATGAAGAATTGGCAACATTAAAATTTATTATTCGTGATTTTGAAACTCCTAAGCTTAAGGAGTATGAAGATTTCTTGAAAGGTCTTGCTGAAAAAGCAGTACAAATATTTCCCGGTTCAAGGCTGGATTTTGAAATCACCGAACAGTACAGGAATATGAAGGAAATTCTTGATCAGCACCCGATGGTAGTTGACTATGCCGTTGAAGCAATGAGAAGATTGAATATAAAACCTATAATGCAGCCGATTCGCGGAGGCACGGACGGCGCAAGATTATCTTTTATGGGTTTGCCTACACCCAATATTTTTGCAGGCGAACATAGTTTCCACTCGAAGCTTGAATGGGTAGCAATTCAGGATATGGAGACGGCGGTAAGAGTTATTGTTGAGATTTGCAAAGTATGGGAAGAGAATAGTTAGGTTGTAGGTGGTAGGTTGTAGGTGGTTGGAGTTAATTATTAATACAAATAATAATTATTTATAGGGGAGAAGAAATGTCTAAAACTAGATTTGAAAACCTTGAAATATATCTATTGTCCGAAGATTTAGCTGATTTTATTTGGGATATAGTTTTAACCTGGGATTATTTCGCAAAAGATACAGTGGGTAAACAAATAGTTGATTCATCTGATAGTATTGGTGCAAACATTGCTGAGGGTTCCGGTAAAGGGAGTATTTTGGATTTTAAAAGATATTGTAAAATTGCCCGGGGATCTTTATTTGAAACAAAACATTTTTTAAGACGTGCTTATCGTAGAAAATTATTAAAGGAAGAAGAAATTAAAAAGATTAAAAAAATACTTGACGAACTGCTGCCAAAACTAAGTGCATATATAAAATATCTCGATAAGAAGCAGTGAAAAAATGAAATCCCAACAACCAACCTCCAACCTCCAACAACCAACCTCCAACAACCCTGAGCTGATGGCTCCCGCCGGTGATTGGACAATGCTTAATGCAGTTATTAAATCGGGTGCGGATGCAGTATACTTCGGGGTGGATAAGCTCAATATGCGGATGAAAGCCGCCAATTTCGATTTGAATGAACTTTCAAAGATATCGGAACACTGTAGAAATCAAAATATCAAATCATATTTAACTCTTAACACGATAATTTTTGAAGAAGAGATCGAAGAAGCCGAAGAAATAATTAAACAGGCAAAGGATTCAGGGATTGACAGAATTATCTGCTGGGATTTGGCCGCGGTACAGATATGCCGGGAATATCAAATCCCATTCTGTATTTCGACACAAGGATCAGTCTCAAATTCTTTATCGGCAAACTTTTATAAAAGCGCCGGAGCTGTCCGGGTTGTTTTAGCACGCGAGTGTTCTCTTGAAGAGATAAAAAAAATAAGAGCAAATACTGATATTGAAATAGAAGCTTTTGTTCATGGTGCCATGTGCATTGCTATAAGCGGAAGATGCTATATGAGTCATTACCTCTTTGATAAGAGCGCAAACAGGGGAGAATGTATTCAACCATGCAGAAGGGAGTATGAGGTATATGACGCGATAATCGATAAATCAATGATGGTCGGTGAGGATTATGTTTTATCTCCCAAGGATCTTTGTACAATAGAATTTTTAGATAAACTCATTGAAGCAGGGATTGATTCCTTTAAAATTGAGGGAAGGAAAAGAAGCCCGGAATATGCTGCAAAGGCTGTCTCGGTTTACAGGCGCGGGATTGATTCTTATTTCGAAAATAAACTTACTGCTGAGTTAAAGAAAAGTTTATTTGAAGAATTGAAAGAAGTTTACAACCGGGGATTTTCTTCCGGTTTTTATTTCGGCAAACCCGGTAGTGAAGAATATGCAGCTGCCGAAGGAAGCATTGCAAAAACAAGGAAAGAATATATAGGTAAAATTCTGAACTATTACAAAATTCCAAAAGCCGCTTACATGCTGCTGGAATCAGGGAAACTTTCAGTTGATGATGAGGTTTATATTACCGGTAAGACAACCGGAGTTATCAATTTAAAAATTAAAGAAATTATGAAAGAAGATTTGAATATCGATAAAGCAGTTAAAGGGGATAAAATAACATTCCCGTGTGAAGAGTTGGTCCGTCCGCACGATGCGGTTTATTTGAAATTTATTTTAAGTACAGAACATCTTTAATTAAAGTTAAGTTCAGGTTCAAGTTCAAGAGTTATTCAAATTCTTTCTTGAACTTAAACCTGATCTTGAACTTTATGTGATTCTCGCTCTTTTTTAGAGCATCAATAGTTGTATTAGTACAAATACCGGCAGCAGTACAATCAACGAAAATTTATACATATAGCTGAAGAAATGGGGCATCGGAATATTATTCTCTTCCGCCACTGCTTTCACCATAAAGTTCGGACCGTTTCCAATATAAGTCATGCTTCCGAAGAAAACTGCACCGACACAAATTGCTTTTAAGATTTCCTCAGGAATGCCGGCAATAATGCTTCCGGACTGTTCACCCAAACCAAGGGCAAGTGAATGAAAAGTTACGGCAGTAGGCGTATTATCCAAAAAGCTGCTGAGTATTCCGGAAAAGTAATAAAATTGGTGAGGAAGAGTGACTCCCAAAATCTTTGCATTTTGTTCTAGGTAAATAAGACAAGGAACCATGGTGATAAATATCCCCAGGAATAAATAAGCAACTTCTTTTATCGGTTCCCAGGTAAAGCTGTTTGAAACCCTTGTAAGACGGGGAGTAAAGATGAGTGAGAAATATGCCATCAAAAGAATTGCAGCTTCCCTGATAAACCTGTAATAATGATTGAGTTTTATAAATTCGAGATACTGCTCGTTTAAAAAAGCAACAGCAAGAACCACTCCGCCCAGCCAATAAAAATTAAGCTTCCCTTCAATTTTAATGGGCTTTATTTGAGCGGCATCTTTTATTATTGCCGCTGAGGGTTCCTTACGGTGAAAATATGAATCAACAAAAAAATAAATTATTAATAACAATCCGTTTGTTATAAGCCATTCCAGGAATAAGCTGAAGAACCAGGCAAACGGAGCTCCGCGGAGGTACATCATGAAGAGAGGCGGATCGCCGAGCGGCGTCAAAAGTCCTCCGCAGTTAGCTACAATTCCTATAAAAAATAAAATCGTATGAACTTTAAATTCTCTCTCCTTGTTCGTCTGGATTACAGGTCTTATCAGGAGCATTGCAGCTCCCGTTGTCCCGATAAATGATGCAAGCACAGCACCGATTGCCAGGAAGAGCATATTTATGAAAGGCTTTGCTTCGATATCGCCGGTTAGAAATATTCCCCCCGTTATAGTGAAAAGTGATCCGAGTAAAATTATAAAAGGTATGTAATCGAAAACCAAAGTATCGTAAAGCCTCTCATGCAATCCGCTGCTAAGCAGATAAATTATAATCGGAAAGCTTAATATTAACCCAATGATTAATTTATTCTTATTCTTTTCCCAGAAGTGATTCAAGAATAGAGGAAATACTGCTATTGAACCAAGCATTAAAACAAACGGCAGGAGGGCTGTGAAAGGAATTTTGACGATTTCGTGCTCCATAAAAAGTGCGAGAAATTTTTTATTAATGTTAAGGTAAAAATATCAAAACAGCCCCTGCCTTAAAAGTTCTCTGGATAAATACTTTATTGATTAAAAAAATCAAAATATTTTTTCAAAAATTCTTTATAAA
>CAYSGP010000073.1:0-3983 GCA_964430095.1 uncultured Ignavibacteriaceae bacterium | reverse complement strand
GGTTTTTATAAATCGACAGGGGAGGAGTCCTTTAAACAAAACGATATTTTAACAAGGCTTGACGGTACTGTTAAATACAATTATGAAGACGAAACAAGAAAAGCTTCGGTTCAATTAAGAGCCAGGCCAGAATTTTACAGGTTTAAAAATTCAATTACCTCCGTAAAAATCAAGGCTGAAGGAAATTTTTCGCAGGCGGAAGATGATTTTATTTGGGGCGCGGATTTGTCCCGCCAGAAAAATTTCTTTAACGGGCGCGGGCTGAATATAGATTATGATATTTTATTTTCGGCAGCTCATTTTGAATGGCTCGCCGGGGACGGAAATTCTTTCCAGGTAAACGCCGGGTATGGATATCAAAATATCGACAATGAAGGGAGCTATAAATTAGATCTTTTCTTTTTGGATATAATGCTGTTTAAAGCGGCGGACAAATACTTTAAATACGGCTACGGAATTTATGTGGAAAGATTCCTGATAAACAGTACATCTTATTTAATAACGGAGCAGTCTAAAACACAACTTGATCTTATGAACCACGGCTGGAGATACGGCCCCGAATTAAGCTTTAGCTTTTTAAGAAGCATAATTCTTTCATCTGATTATCGTTTTTTGATTCACGAATCGAAGTATACTAAAAATCTTTCTTATGAACATTGGATTAGGTTTCTGGCAGGAACAGTTTTTTTAAACAACTGGTCTGTTTTTATTTTAGCTGATTATTACAGCCGGAAATTCAGGATAGCAGGAAATCCCGAATTCTTTATTAATCCCCTTTATTCTCCTTTAAACCTGGAAAACCGGGTATATTTAAAACTTTCAAGAGCATTAACTCAAAATTTTGAAGTGTATTCGAAAATAGGGTACTTTAAGGATAGTCTCTATGAAAATGAAGTCTCAATAGAAGGATGGAATCTGCTTCTCGGAATTGAATTGAACTTGGAGTGAAACAAAGTTCAAGTTCAAGTTCAAGTTCAAATTCAAGACAGCCAACAACTCACAGCAAACTTATTCCGGTTTTCCTCTCAGGGAATCCCAGATCATATAGCTGCAGAGGATCAAATACATTATCAATGCTAATAATTCAGCCGAATGGGATTCCAGCCATTCCGTATTAACCCAGTTGAATCCCATATAACGGAGAAAGGCGCTTATGACTCCCATTAAAGCTCCGCCTGCTATAAAACCGGAAGCAATTAAAGTACCTCTTTCCCTTCTCGCACTATTTGTTTTTTCATCTTTGCTTCTAGTTGAAACGAAATGAGCTATTAAACCTCCCACTAAAAGCGGAGTATTTAATTCCATCGGAATGTACATTCCGAGTGCGAAGGGAAGTGCAGGCACTTTCAGCATTGTTAAAATCAGTGCAATAAAGGCACCGGCCGCATAAAGCATCCAGGGTGCCGGCTGCTGAGCCATTAAAGGCTGGATAACTGCCGCCATTGCATTTGCCTGCGGTGCAACAAGAGCTCCTTCTCCGGTGAATCCATAGGTTTCATTTAAAATGAGAATTACATATCCGACGGTTGCTGCAGATACAAGCGTTCCTAAAAATTTCCAGCTTTCCTGTTTATATGGAGAGGAGCCGAGCCAATAACCTATTTTCAAATCTGTAATAAAACCTCCGGCCATAGAAAGAGCCGTACATACTACTCCTCCGATTAATAACGCTGCTATCATCCCCTCATTTCCACTTAAGCCGACCGACACCAGTACAATCGAGGAAAGAATCAATGTCATTAAAGTCATCCCAGAAACCGGGTTAGTTCCGACAATAGCTATTGCTGTCGCTGCAACCGTAGTAAATAGGAATGAAATAATTAAAACAATTAAAATGCCTGATATAGCATGTGTAAAATTATTTACAACACCCAATTGGAAGAATAAAAACAAAAGGATGGCAGAAATCAGCAGTCCAAAAACTATAAAGCTCATGGAAATATCTTTTTGAGTTCTGATTTGCTCTTCTGCAATTTTCTTTTTACCCAATATTTCTTTTCCTGCCAAAGAAACCGCTGAAGAAATTATCTTCGATGACCTGATAATGCCGATTATTCCGGCCATAGCAATTCCGCCGATTCCAATGTGACGCACATAATTCCTGAAAATTTCTTCGGCAGACATATCTTTTATCAGCAGAGAAACATTTGCCCCGATTGGTGATGTAAGCTGTTCTCCGATAAAGGCAACAATAGGTATAAAAACATACCAGGAAATAAACGATCCCGCGCAGATTATTGAAGAATATTTTAATCCTATTATGTAGCCCAACCCCGTAATTGCCGATACCACGTTTATTCGAAATACCAGCTTTGCCTGATCAGCAAGTGCTTCGCCGAGTGCAAATACGCGGGTAGTAAAAACCTCGCTCCACCATCCGAATGCGGCGATAATAAAATCAAAAATGCCCCCTACCAGACCGCTTACTACTAAAACGACTGCCTGTTTCCCTCCTTTTTCTCCTGCGATTAGAACTTCGGTAGTAGCAGTTGCTTCAGGAAATGGAAATTTCCCGTGCATTTCTTTAACAAAATATTTCCTGAAGGGGATTAAAAACAAAATACCGAGAATTCCCCCGAACAAAGACGCCAAAAAAATCTTATAGAATTCAACATTCAGATTTAAAATGTATAAAGCCGGAATTGTAAATATTGCTCCGGCCACAATTAATCCGGAATTAGATCCTATCGATTGAATAATTACATTTTCACCCAGCGCATTCTTCCTTCTTGTAGCTGCCGCCAATCCTACGGCTATAATGGCAATTGGAATTGCAGCTTCAAAAACCTGCCCGATTTTTAAGCCCAGGTATGCGGCGGCGGCTGAAAAAAGTACGGCCATCAATACGCCCCATCCAACCGAATAAAAGCTGATTTCGCGGACGGCTTTATCGGGCGGCATTACAGGAATATATTCTTCACCGGGATTTAATTCTTTGTAAGCATTTGTGGGCAGGCCTGCCGGGTTTTTGTCTTCTTGAGGTTCATGCATGGGTGTTACTACTCTTGTTAAGTAAATAATTTAATAAAGAATATTGAATTAATTTTGAATGAAATGTAAATAGATAAGAAGAAAAAAATTTATTAAATGGTTTTGCCGGAGTCACTAATTCACTAAATATTATTATTTCTCCAAAATTAAATACTTTTTTTTACAGATTACAATCCTTAATCTTTTTATTTTTCATTTACTAAATACAGCCTATTTTCCTCTACTAAATACATCATAGGTGCAATTTGAATCTTCGGGTACCGAAGGCGGAGGCGTTTTGCTTCACTTAAAACAAAATCCAGTTCATTTCCTATTTCAAACATCGGTGCAAAATGCATGAAATGTTCTTCTGCCCATTCTTTTACCCATCCGGCTTGCTCAACCAGGCCATTAATAAACTGATCCCTGCGGGAGTAAAGATTTACCATCCCGCAGTTGTTATGCCCGATAAGAGCAATATGCCTGACATTTCCAACGGCTATTGCATATGAAACTTTGAATTCGCTGTACCTAAGGTTGGCACCCCCGCTCCTGATTATGAAAGCGAAGTTATCAGGTATATGCAGATGCTTCCTGTTATCCATGCACATGCCGATGAGAAGGCATGCCTGCGAATATATGTCAGGCTCACGCTTAAGGTTATGGTATTCGAGCAGCAGCGCAATCGGAGTATCCCTGTATTCGGAAGGAATATCTTCCTTTGAGTTTATTGTTAATAATCTGTTCATCCTGTTTAATTCACCGGAATACGAATAAATTAAATTTATTTCTTTTTAAATGGAGAGAATTAATTTTAGTCTTATTAACTTGGCTTGGCAAGATAAAAAAATATTTTTGAAAATGTTTTGATATGTCATCAAAATGGAAGATAAATGGTATATAGAGCATATTGAAAATGAAGCTTTCATTTATCACTGCTTTACCTTTGATCCGAAAATTCAAGAGCACACATTCCTCGGAAAAGAATTTATCGGAATGGATCAGGTAAATGA
>CAYSGP010000072.1:0-6257 GCA_964430095.1 uncultured Ignavibacteriaceae bacterium | reverse complement strand
CCCTATAATCAGGAGTGTATTTCTGGACATATTTTATTACATCTGCTCCTGAAACAGGGTCACCGGATTCTCTTTCGGTTACAACAATTTCAGATTCATCGGCTTTTTCTCTTCTTAAATAGCTCAAATTGGTTACCCATGTTTTACCGTATGCTACAAAATTTTTTTCTGGAGAAAAATTTTTGTCTGAACCGGCAAGTATTAAATATTCCCCTTTTTCCAAAGATGGAATTTTAATTTCGACAGAATGCGTTTGAAAATCTTTATCATCCGGAAGCTGAACTTCCCATTCCTTCAGCGGTTTTTGCACTGTATAAAATTTTATTTTTTCCTCATTCTCTTTCGGTGCATACTTTTCTTTCCTTTCATTCCAGGGGATAATTCTGAGAAATATTTTATTGGTGTTGCTGTAAGCAACAAGTGCTCTGAAAGGTTTTCCGGGAAGGTTCCCGTACTCAGTCTTTATTGTTAAATTTTTTTGCAGTATTTGATTCTTCAACCATAGGCATTCGGACGCACTGTGTGTATCCGGGTATTTTTCAATAGCCGATTCACAAATTTCTTTAGCATTTTTAAGATCCCATTTATAAGCATCTGAAACTGAAGCATTGTACTTTTTCCCCAACTCATAAAAATAGTTTGCTTTATTAAAGGAAATCATTGAGGAATAAGGAACATCTGCAAACGCCTTCTCCATTTGCACCAAGGAATTCAAATACAAACTGTCTTTAAATTGATTAATGGATTCTTTTCTTATAAAATTCAATCTCATTAAATCTACATCAATCAAGGCATCTTTCTTTTCATCTTTAAGATGAAACCCGATTAGAGAATGGAATAATTTGGCTGCAAAAAATTTTAATGAGAGGGAATCCCTGGTTTCAAAATTTATTTTAATAAAATCTTCCGGAGGTGCAAATTCGGCTGCTTCTTTAAGCTCGAATTTGTACACAGGCTCGGTCACTGATGCTTCATCATTAATATAAAAGCTTAAAGCATTATGCGCCAATAAATCAAACAGCGTAGGGCGTAAATATGCGTCCTTAGAATTGAAATAAACTATAACTTCCTTGAATTGCTCAATCGGTATAAGCTTAAGACTGTCTCCTTTAGCCAGAGACAATTGATACTGTTTAATAATTTCTTTAATCAGATGAGGAAGATCCCAGGTTTGAAAGTCTGCCTCGCCGGCAGGCAGGTCCTGACGGTCAAAATTTACTATTTCCGTTCTACCCTGGAATCTGTATCGGTTATAAGTATAATACTGCCAATAAATTTGCGCCAGGATAGATCTGAATACTGCATTCGAGGGGAAAGACGAGCTGTCAATCTGGTTCTTAACTTCATTTATGATTTTCTGATGGCTCTCTTCTTCAGTGTAGTTTGTAAATTTCAGCTTGTGAATAAAAGACTTGATTATCTGCGGCTGGTTGTTTTCTTTTTTTGCAGCAGTATAGATTTGTTCAACAACTTCAAACGCCGAGCGCGTCAGTCCCTTACTTTGAAGCGAATCAACTTTATGCCATGCAGTATTATAATCATTCCCGGAAGATATCGAGACGGAAATTTTATCCCCGTTTTGCCTGGGGGAAAAAGCGATGAATGAAAATAATGTTGAGCATAAAAAAAGGATTGATAGAAGAGCAAATTTATTTGACATTCATATTCTCCCTTTATAAAAGATTTTTTTGGAGCATTTAAAACTCCAAAGATTTTACTTGAATAAGAAGAGCATGTTCCTTAAAAGCCATTATTATTTTTTCAATTTGTATATAAAAATTGAATTTTATTAAAATTTTTAAGATTAAAATAAAAGATTATTAATCCAACGGAAAATTTTAAAGGAAGGAATAAAATTATGTATCCCCCAGATAGGAAAGGTTACAGCTTAGGAATCAGGACTATAATTAAGTTTTTTAATTTATATTTAAATTCTTTAAAGAATCGACGTGAAGAGGTAAAGGATAACCAGAAGAAGTGACACTAAAAAATAAATTGAAAGCCCCTCCCCCGGATTCCTCTGCTCGAATAATTTTATTTCAGTATTTCTTTTCATAGCACCGCCTCCTCAATAATCAAATACCTTTTAAACAATTCGAACCGGATTTTCAACACAGTTTTTAAACTGCTCGAACATAAAAGATAATTTATTATTTAAATATGTTTTGAATCACTACTTTATTATAAATATAAAAGGCGGATTAGGGAATCGAAAACATCAAATAATTGATTCATTTTGGCAGACTATAACAAACAGTCCGACGGAAAAAACGAAGATATAGCGGTGATTAAAGTTAATTGAGGTATTTTTTTAGGAATTAAGCAGGGGAGGGTTTAAAAGTTCAAATGATTATGATGCTGTATGACGGGTCATTCTTCCTCGTCATCTCGTTTCTCTTCCATCGGCAAACCAAAATCTTCGGCGCAATTCATATTAGCTTGTGATAACTCGAGGAGTATTTTAAATTCTCTTACAATCAACCTTGAAATTTCTCTATGAAAGTCTTCATCCAGCTTTTTTAATTCTTCCTGATTATTTATTCTCCTGTAAAACTTTCTCTTAGACTGAATTATCTCAAAAAGTTCTACAGAGAGGTCTTCATAATAGGAACTCTGGTTAAGGAAAATATTTATAGGTATATACATTCTTTCTCCGAAACTTTCATATTTAATTGTTTCCATTAAAAAACAATTCTAGTGCCATTATTCGGGAGAGGCTTTGATACATAAAATTTGGACTGCAGAATTAGAAAAGCAGGTAAAATTTTCAAATATTAACAAATTGAAAGGTTAGTTTAACCGAAGCTTTGAGATGTTTAAATTCTTGAAAATTAGAATTTTCATTCAATATGTTTAAAATAAAAAAGCCCCGCCGTGACGGGGCAAATAAAATAATTAACCCTCAGGAAACGTTTATGAATTTTCTATTTCCCTTTTTAGTTTCAAACTTTACAATCCCGTCTGCTATTGCAAACAAAGTATCGTCGCTCCCTTTTTTAACATTTAGGCCGGGATGAAATTTTGTTCCTCTCTGCCTTACCAGAATATTTCCTGCGATCACACGCTCACCGCCGAATTTTTTAACACCCAGGCGCTGTGCATTGCTGTCTCTTCCGTTCCTTGTAGAGCCTTGTCCTTTTTTATGAGCCATTATAAAATCTCCTTATTTAATGCTCCGGAATTCCGGGAGCTTATCCTATTTTTGTTATTTCAATTCTTGTCAGCTGCTGCCTGTGCCCCCGGTTTTTTCTATATCCTGTTCTTCTCTTTTTTTTGAATACATGAATTGTATCATCTTTTAGATGTTCAAGAATTTTCGCCGATACCTTTATTCCATCGACAAAAGGAGCACCAATCTTAACCCCGTCATCTGCTGAATAAAGCAGCACTTTATCCAAAGTAATGTCGGAATTTACTTCTTCCTTTAACCGCGGGACATAATATTTATTTTTTTCACTGATTTTTAACTGTTGTCCCAGTACATCAACAACAACAAACATCCTTTACCTCAGATTCTGATTTTAAGCCTGTAAAACTAAAAAAATATATCACTTAAGTCAATTTTAGTTTTTATTAAAATGAAGGGAAAATAAAGAAGTTGTGCTCTAATATTTTAAAAAATGAGGATTACTGAATATAAATCATCTTTTTAGAAGCTGAGTAATCCCCGGCAGTTATTTTATAAAAATATATGCCGCTTGCTAAAGATTTTCCGGAATTTTTATTTGAAGGACTAAACTCCGCTTCATATTCTCCGGGGTTCTGATCTTCATTTACAAGTGTCATAATTTCTCTCCCCATAATATCATATATTTTTAAAGTCACTCTAATGACTGAAGACCTCCCCGAAAATGGAATAACATACCTGATCTTCGTAGCCGGATTAAAGGGATTAGGGTAGTTTTGCATTAATTCAAAACGGAACGGGAAATTAAAATTGATTCTGATTTCTTTAAAATATTTGAAAGATCCGTTTTGATCAATCTGCTTTAACCTGTAAGAATACTCTCCGTTTAGGTACAGCCCTCTATCAGTAAACGAATATGTCCTCTGAGAGTTGCTGCTGCCGAATGCATTAACAAATCCTATTGTTGACCAATCCATATTTTGTTCCTCCATGGTCTCCGAGGAAACATAATTATTTTGGTTTGACTTCCGCTCAATTTCAAATCCGTAATTATTAATTTCGGTGGAAGTGCTCCATTTCAGCTCGACAAAACTGTTTTTCACTTCCGCGGTAAATGAAGACAATTGTATTGGGAGAGGATCATCCGGAAATAAAGCTGAGTATACATCTAATTTTCCATACCCATACGTGCCGTTAGGAACATTTCCGGTATATTCATCCTTGTATGTATTATTTCTTAATGAAGCAAAAATTTCTTCGGGAGATGCATCAGGATTTTTTTGCAGATACAAAGCTGCCCCACCGGCACAAAAGGGTGCGGACATGCTGGTTCCTTCCATTACTAAATAATTGTAATCGCCCGAAGTATTGCCGTCATTATCTATAAAAAATAGATCCGGAGTACTATAGACGTCACAGTCTCTTAAAGATATTATTGAACTCCCGGGAGCAACAATATCAGGCTTCTGGAGGCCGTCTATTCTCGGTCCTCTGCTTGAATATGAATAAACACTTTCCAGCTCATACTGCGAACTGCAGTTCATCAATCCGTTGTAGCTGATCCATTCGGTTCTAGACACAAAGGAGCCGACAGTAAAAGCATGATCTGCGGTTCCCGGTGAAATTATTGTGCAGCCTGGATCGTCCGCTTCAAATGCAACCTTTCCGTCATTGTTATGTTCATAAATATGAAATTGCTGAATTGAAGAGGAATGATTAATCACTTTTAAATAGTAAATGGAATTACCGGGCGGAACCTGGAACAGACCCTGAGATAATTTCGATTCGGTTCCTCTGAGGCTTTGAGTTGTTGACCAGTTATAAATATTCGGAATTTCTTCACCAAATTCATTATAATACTTCAGACTTAAATCTTTTCTTTCGGTTCCATCATACCAAACCAGGTTGAATGTAAGAAGGGTACTGTTTTCTACAGCACCGGTGATGTTAATTCTTATCAAGTCCGTCGAATCATTTGCATTTACTGATCCTGAGAAATGTCTTTTAGATGCTCCGTTATTCCCGGCTGGAATAAATACAGGCACTCCTTGAGAGTAACACCAGTCAACGGTTTGATCTTTAATATTGCTTCCGTCATGATAAATATCCCAATTCCCGTAACTCATTGTAATTACATCTGCATTATATACATTTACTGCAGCTTTTAGAGCCTCAACTATCGCGGTAGTATTTGCTCCTCCATTAATGTCATTCCCTATCTTTAAAAAAATCAATTCGGCGTCCGGTGCTATTCCCTTGTAGGGTCCCTCCCCGTTAGCTGTATTATTCTCCGATAAAATTCCCCGAGCAAGCAAGGATCCTGCGACATGAGTTCCATGCCCGGTTATCCTGTTTGCAACATCGTCATCAAGAGAAGGATAATTTGAATAGTCTTTTTTAAATATATATGCAGGAAGCTCATTACTTGTAAAACTTGTATCGAGCCCAGAATCGAGTACGGCAATTCTTACTCCTTTACCTGTAAATCCCTTTGCCCAGACTTTATCCGCTTTTATTTTCTTTACTGCTTCATTGTTTTGAGGAAATGAAAGCTCATCAGCAGTTTCTATTCTCTTAATAAAATTCAGCGGTAAAATTTTAATTAAATTATTAATCGGAACTCTTGTTATGAAAAAACCTAGGGGATGTTTTTCTGATGGAGGAATAAAAAATTTATTGAACTCCGCTCCCAATGAATACAGCTGGGAGATTTCTGGACCGGACGGAGCTTCTGATAAATAAACTGTCAGGTTGATAAACTCTCCCGAACCTTTGTTCATTCTGCTTTGGGAATAAAATTTATATTTCTGCTGGATGATCCGGATCAGTTCGCCGCTGCCGATCTTGGAAGCGAGATCTTGAGGAATATCAATATCAGGACCTATTTCCTTGAAATTTTTTTCCTGCGGGAAAGTCCGCGATATCCCTATTCCAATTAAAAAAAGTAATACAGCAAAGAATCTCATTTTTTCGGCAGTTAAAATTATTTTGAAGTAGAAAATGAATTCTTACTGCATTATCGATTTTTTTTAAACGTTATTTAGCTCTTTAAGATTATTTATTCATCTGTAATTTCTTTTTACGGAAGTCCGAATGCCGCGAACGGCTGGCGCGTCACCCGCACGCGAAG
>CAYSGP010000071.1:0-3915 GCA_964430095.1 uncultured Ignavibacteriaceae bacterium | reverse complement strand
TGATCAAAATATCCTTCTGTTCACTTTTTAATTTTGACGCCGAAATTCCTTTCGGATGAAGCGGATCTATTCTTTCATCATTGCCGGTTATTATTTCACTCGGTGCATCTTCTTCTATGACTGCTTCCTTAAATTGTTCTTTATCGAGCGATTTTATTAATTCACGTGCATAATCTTCTTCAAATTTTAAAACTCTCAGGCCTTTATGCTTTTCTGCTTTCACTTCGGCGGGATTAGCGCCGAAGAACATTGGAGTAGAAATAATAACACTGTCCTTAATTACCGTAAAGTTTAGAGAAAGATGATGGCCTTCATAGCGCCAGCCCCATGGTTTTTCGTTTCCGGGCTTGCCGAAAATCGTAGCATAATATTTTCCCGGATCCCTGTAGGAGCCGCCGCCGGACAAATCCTGCAGAACTTTTTCAAGAATTACAATCCCGTCGGCTTTTTTAATTCCGCTTTGGCTTAAAGATGATTCCATCAATTTCCTGAATAATTCCTTCTGGCTGCTGTTGAACTCTTTGACAGGTATTCCTTCTCTCGATGCGGGTACATAATTCCAGTTCTTTCTTTCATCGTCTTTAAAATCGAAAATCAGATGTTCAAGGTGATCACCATCAAAGGTATTTATAAAATTGATTGCGTCGCTGTTCACATCACTTTTTCCCATTGAACCTGGTTTATTCAAATTTTTTGAGCTGCTGAAGAATAAAAAAATTCCCGAAATAAATATTACAGCGGTTAGGAAAGAATAAAATTTCATATGATTTTTGATTTTAAGCATGAATTTATCCGTATCAGCCGGAAAATTTATTAATTGTCATAAAGAAAATTCTGCTTCATATAACAATGTGAAGTGATTCCCATATAAATGATTAATAATAATGACAATAGACACAGCCGCCGGATATGTGATATTTTACATTTTAATTTCTTCAATCGAAGGATAATTTCGAAAAGAAAATAAACCTTCAAAAAACCGTACCCCAAATTCAAACTGCGGACAATACTTAAGTAGAGATGCTAATGAAAAGGAAAAGATTAGTGCCCGGAAGAAAGATATGCGAAAGGAACAAGAGATTGTCTGATTTTGTCAGCCGCCTTAGAAAAAGATTCCACGAACTTGAAAAAGAAGAAGAAGAGTTCAGGATTGGAGTTTTAAAAAGGATTCAAGTTTCAGCAGAACAATCATTTTAAAAACTCAGAATAATACAAGGTCTTTTAGAATAATACTTAGGGGCTTTTAATATAATGATATATTGAAATAACAGAATAACCAACAAAACAGAGAGGTCAATATGAATGAGAATACCAGCTTCCTGAGGTATGTTCCGATTTTTTCGGAGCTAGATGAAAAAACACTTGATGAAATTACGAGTCTCGGAGTAAAGAAAACTTTCAGCAAAGATGCTGTAGTTCTTCTTGAACATGAAACCGGTTCAGCATTGTTTGTAATTATTAAAGGTAAGGTGAAAGTCACACGCCAGCATGATAATGGAAACGAAGTAATCTTAACAATACTCGGGGAATCCGACTTCTTCGGAGAAATGGCAATTATTGACGGGTTTACGCGCTCCGCAAGTGTCATCGCAATGACGGAAGCTGAATTATTTATAATACAACGGAACGAATTTCTTAATCTGCTTCAGATACATCCCGAAGTAGGCATTGCACTGCTGCATGAAATAACACACAGGCTGCGTGCCGCGGACATGAAGATTAAATCACTTTCACTTCAGAATGCGGAGGGAAAAGTTGCAACAGTTATTCTGCAGCTTGCAGATGATCTCGGAAAGATTAAGCAGGGTATAGTCGAGATCGAAAAGCTTCCGCTTCAGCACGACCTTGCAAATATGGCGGGAACTTCGAGGGAAACAATTTCAAGGACAATCCATTTGTTTGCTAAAAAAGGATTAGTGGAACTGGACGGTTCCAGACTTAAAATACTCGACTACGAAAAATTCAAAACTCAGTTCAGCTAAGATTCCTATCTTGAAATATCCTAGGATTAAAAGAATGCAGTCGTTCTTTTAATCCGGGATATCTTTATTTTCTTTTATACTTCCATCCAAATTTATTTAATCATCTATTGTCCCGCTAAGAAGTTTCCGAAATAAACCTGTCCGATGTAAATCGGGATTCGGAATGACAAGTGCACATCGTCTGTCATGCTGAAATCTTTTCAGCATCTCTTTATCAGCTTAGGGAGATTCCGAAATGAATTCGAATGACAACTGCTTTTTTCTGTCATGCCGAATTTACTTCAGCATCTCTTGCCAAGTAGATTCTGCCGAATTTATCCCGCATAGCGGGATCTCGCTTTGCGATGACTTCAGAATCATTCTAAACTGCTTAATTTCTTAAGGAGATTCCGGAAAATAATTTTTGTCAGTTTCTTAGGATTTTTTCCGGCCTGCATCGGGAATACCTGCCAGTCCGGTTCGCCGGATTCTTTAGAAGCATCTACAATAATTCCAGTTCCCTTCTTCGAAATGATGTCGATCCTGCAGTTATAGCCGAATGCATACAAACCTGCTGGTTTAACCGTGCCAATTTTTTTATCCTTCTCCAGGATATCCGCTGCCGGAAATTTAAACTTTATTTTATTTTTTTTATCCTCATTCGCTTCCGAATATTTTTTTATTTTATAATCCGGAAGATCTTTAATCCATTCTTCAAGATTTCCGAACAGTTTATTTATTCTGTCGGATAAAAACTTAGCTCTTTTCGTTATTTGAGTTTTGCTGGTGCCCGGAGGATATAAAAGCAGGCTTGGTTTTGTTTTAAGCATAAAATTAGGATTAAATGTTATTATAAAAAATATATATTATTTTATTCAAAATTTTTATACTATGGATGAGAGAGATTCAGATCACCCAGGATATCGGATACTCGGTAAATTAAGAAAGGTCTCGCTTTCTAAAAGTGTTACTATCTATTAAATTAGATAGAAAAAATGAACATCAAATTAGAAAGGAGACCTAAATGAAAATAAATAAAAATACAAAAACAGACAATGCTCAAACGGTCAAAATGTATGATTACTACATAGCCATAGACTGGTCAATAGAAGAAGCAGCCATACCGGCAATAATCTGGTAGAGTGCTCCAATCAGGCTGTCATGGTCGTACCATGACAGATGTAGAATATATCAAAGGGATTCCATATTGTAACGGTATGATGGTAACAACCAGATTTAATCGACATAAAATCTCTCTCTTCTCCATTTTAGATTAATACCACTACTTTACTTCCCTGCCTCTCGGCACGCGTGTATTAAAAGAGAAGGACTGTGAGAAAGAATACTTTGCCTTTCTCATCATTGACAGAAAATAAAATTGAAAGTCCATACCCGATTATTAAATTTCGTCCCTTTTCCTTTTCCCCTTTTCCTTATATCCTTTTCTCTCCATTTAGATTAATATCACTCTCGTGCATTTTAATCACGGTGCTCATTAATAATTAATCCTATGTTTTATTAAAAAGAAAGGAATGAGATGAACACCAGGACAATTGTAGGAATAATTTTAATAGTATTAGGCGTAGCGGGTTTTTTGGTAAAAAGCGTCAGTTTTACACATAAAGAAAAAGATGTAGATCTCGGTCCGCTGGAATTACAGCATGAAGAGAAAAAAACCATTCCGATACCTGAAATTTTAAGCGGAATTGCAGTTGTAGGCGGAATTGTTCTTGTCGCTGTAGGTCCCCGGAAAGGAAAATGATTTCACATCTTCCAAATTATTTTTGATTTTTCTCATCTAAGAAACTCTCCCCCAAAGTCGTCAGGGTCCGGCAGAAATGCCTGAGCCTGACGACCTTTTCTTTAACCCCTTATAAAATCCGGACTTTATATCTACTTTCTACTGGTCGCTGATCAGTGTAATTAGTCATTGGTCATCAGTCATTGGTCATTG
>CAYSGP010000070.1:0-3757 GCA_964430095.1 uncultured Ignavibacteriaceae bacterium | reverse complement strand
CTCATTCAGCATATTAAAATGAAGATCAACAAAGAATGGCATTTGAATAACCTAATGCCGAAAAATCCGACTCTTGAGGAAAGAATAAGCTGGCATATAGAGCACTCAAAAAAATGTAATTGCCGCAAAATGCCTGAGAGTATAAAAAAGGAAGCTGAAAGAAGAATTAAAAATGTAAAAGCTTGAGTAAATAATTACTTGTTAAATTGAATTAGTCTGATTATTCTCTCAAAATAGGCACCTGTCTTTTCTTAACAAAATTTGAAAAAGAACTAAAACAAATTCTATATTCTTTGGTTAACAATTTTAGATCGGAGCGGCTAATAATTAATTGAACTCGCTCCGAAATTTCATTTAATTTTTTTTGTCAGAGGATATTTAAATTTAAAAATTTATATGAAAATTAAATTTTCATTTCAAAAGCAGCATCTTTTTCATTTGTACGAAATCTCCGCTTACTAACCGGTAAAAATAGGTTCCGCTTGAAAGATTTTTAGCTTCGAAATTGATAACATAGCTGCCTGCCGGCTTCTCTTCATTTATAAGTACCGCAACTTCTTTTCCTAAAGCATCAAAGACTTTTAATGATACTTGGCTTTTTACCGGTAAGCGGAAACTTATCGCGGTGCTAGGATTAAATGGATTAGGGTAGTTTTGAT
Organism: uncultured Ignavibacteriaceae bacterium; assembly: GCA_964430095.1. Taxonomy (GTDB): domain Bacteria; phylum Bacteroidota; class Ignavibacteria; order Ignavibacteriales; family Ignavibacteriaceae; genus DATKLQ01. The sequence continues at coordinate 3,098 of CAYSGP010000070.1, read as the reverse complement.
TAAGTCCAAAATTTACCGGGTTTGAATTACCGGCTGCTTCTATATCCGTAGTACTTCCTGATACCCAGCCTGCTCCTGATACATTTATAATCCCATGGTCGAGCTGTAAAGTATCGGCAGCGGAAACGGAAATTGAATTACCCGATAAGGTATAGAATATATATCCTACAGAACGGCTGTAAGTTTGACCGGAAATGGAATTAGTAATGCTCGTTTCATCCCGTTTCATCCTGAGGGCCGGACCAGTTGCGCCTCCGGGCAGGGTCAATAAACCATATGCATCTACAGTACATATTACGTGCGAATTAGTTGTGGTTGCCGGTCCTCCTGTGGAGCTTACTGTCGAATAGCTATAGTCATGCGACCAGCTGGTTCCATATATTAAGGGAAGCTTCAACTGTTCTTCGGAAGGGTTATAGGTAGTAGTAGAAGTTACTGAAAATCCTAAGACTAGCGAGGCCGTTACAATGCCGTCAAGAAAAAAACCGTCGGCACTCAAAGAATTAAATATCCAATGATCTGACTGAAATCCCATTATTGAAGTTGTATACTTCCGGCAAATTGGGGAATTCGGAAAGCTGATCTGGTATGGGGAAGTAGAAGGATCAATAATAGTTGTGGTGAAGCTCCATGCAGCAGTCAGAGCGCTGAAATCCCACGAGCTTTCTCCGGTATTCCCTATATCTGCAGAAGTTGTAGTTGAATCAAAATATGAAATTGAGGTTGTTCCGACTATATTGTAGAGCGATACATCGCTTTGGGTAATGGAAATTTGTGAGTGAATCGTTCCGCAGAAAAGTAAAATGGTAAAGAAATATTTCATAGTTACTCCTTTTAGTTGAAGATTTGGTAAACCAATGATAACTCTCCGTATTCAATATCTATTCCATATTTTTTTTAGCACCGAAACGGATAAATCTATGGAGATCTCGAAGTAAATTCTTTAATTGGTTACAGGAAAGGCCGTTTTTGGCAAACATCTTTTATTACTTAACATATAAAACACCTAATTTAATGCAGCTTTTAATTTAGTTTATGAGATATGAGCAAAATTACCTTAAAGAAAAACGAAGAAATAAGAATAAAGAACGGTCATCTCTGGATTTTCAGCAATGAAATAGAAAAAACCGAAGGAAATCCGGAGAATGGAGATTCTGTATTTGTTTATGATTTTAAAAATAATTTTCTCGGAACAGGTTTCTATAATAAAAATTCTTTAATAGCAGTAAGGATGCTGTCTAAAGAAAAGATCGATAATTTTCTTCAATTTGCCCGGGCTAAAATTATTGATGCCTACGCTTCGAGAAGTGCGTTATATCCTGATAGGAAATCATTTCGTGTTATTTTCAGCGAAAGTGATTTCATGCCCGGATTAATAATCGACAAGTATAACGGCACATTTGTACTTCAGGTTAATTCATTCGGGATTGAAAAAAACCTTCCGGAGATTTTAAAAATCCTTATGGAAGATCTTCGTGCAGAAAATATTTTTACAAAAAATGATTTTTATTTCAGGAAGCTTGAAGGGCTGCCAGAATCAGATGAAGTTTATCTGGGCAGTAAAACCGAGGAAACAATCAGCGATGGTTCAATAAACTACAAAATAGATTTTACAAAAGGACAAAAGACTGGCTTCTTTTTCGATCAAAGCGACAATAGGTTTTTTATCGAAACCATCGCAGCCGGTAAAAATGTGCTGGATGGATTCTGTAATTCCGGCGGATTCGGGCTTCATGCTGCTAAAGCCGGTGCTGCTTCCGTAACATTCATTGATTCTTCTTCATTTGAGATTGAATCGGCAATGGAAAACTTCAAAATAAATAAATTCGATGTTCCTGCACAGTTCATAAAAGAAGATGTTTTTGATTTCCTCGAAAGAAATATTGGAACGGAAAATAAATTTGATATCATTATTCTGGATCCTCCTGCATTTGCAAAAGGCAAAAAAAACCTGCAGACTGCAAAAAAAGGATATGAAAAATTAAATAAGCTTGCCGTGCAAAATATTAAACCAAACGGATTTCTTATCACATCATCATGCTCTCATCATATTAAAGAGGATGAATTTATAAAAATTTTAAATACAGCTTCAATAAAATCGGGGAAAAAATTGCAGCTTTTATATTTTAATAATGCTTCCCTAGACCATCCAAGGCTTCCCGCAATGGAAGAGACCAACTATTTGAAGTTTGGGGTTTTTAGAGTTATATAAACATCTTTTCCCGTCAATTCTTCTTTCCTTGTAAAAGAAACGCAACCTTTTTAAGTTTGAATCCGTCTAATTTTATTCTTTTTCGAATAAATTCCGATTTTAATAATAATAAAAAGAGGTTTTAACTTGGATATTGCTGCACTAAATGAAAAAATCAAGCAGGAAAGCGCTTTCATTGATATGCTCTTCAATGAAATCGGTAAAGTTATTATAGGGCAGAAAGCCATAATCGAAAGATTAGTTGTAGGATTGCTTGGAAACGGGCATATTCTGCTGGAAGGAGTCCCTGGGTTAGCGAAAACTTTGGCCATAAAAACACTTGCATCGGCAATGAAAGCTAAATTTCAGCGGATTCAATTTACTCCGGATCTGCTGCCGGCAGATTTAGTCGGTACGATGATTTACAATCAGAAAGAAGGGAATTTTTTCATTAGGAAAGGTCCTCTTTTTTCAAACTTTATTCTTGCAGATGAAATCAACCGTGCACCCGCAAAAGTACAAAGTGCTCTTCTGGAAGCAATGCAGGAAAGACAAGTTACAATCGGTGAATCAACATTTAAGCTGGAAGAACCGTTTTTAGTTCTTGCAACGCAGAACCCTATTGAACAGGAGGGAACCTATCCGCTTCCTGAAGCACAGGTTGACAGATTTATGCTGAAAGTTAAAATCACCTACCCGGAAAGAGATGAAGAATTGAAAATTATGCGGCAGAATGTCAGTGATTTTATGCCTGCGGTTAATCCCGTTATTAATTCTGAAGATATTTTAAAAGCCAGGAGTTTAGTACATGAAGTTTATGTAGATGAAAAAATTGAACGTTATATTCTTGATATTGTTATTGCCACCCGTTCACCGAAACAATTCGGGTTGAACCGGCTTGCAGATT
>CAYSGP010000069.1:0-3252 GCA_964430095.1 uncultured Ignavibacteriaceae bacterium | reverse complement strand
TAAATCCCCATATTCTGTTTATTGAGATCCGGGATATCTTAAACTATTATTTAATATAATTTAATAAAATTCCTTTTAAATTATACTTCCTTTCAATATTTTTAAGTAGTTTTAATGAATATTTTGTGGAATGAAACTTCGAAAGAAAAGTGAAAAAACAGACAGTACCTTCCGGAAAAATGGACCTGTTTTAAACCTCGATTTAAGGAAAAAAATTTCCTTTTATTCAATTTTAATAAGTATTCCCTTTTTATTAATTATACTTCTGGAACTGTCGTTAAGATTTTTTTCATATGGAGATGATTTAGCTCTTTTCCAACCGGATTCAGATTCAAAATATTTAAGGTGCAATCCGATAGTTGGGAAAAGGTTTTTTAGCAGACTTGAATATACTACTCCGCTTAATGATCTTTTTCTATCTGAAAAACCTTCCAATGGCTACAGGATATTCATTTTAGGGGAATCTACTGTTCAAGGTTTTCCCTATGATGCAAATATTGCTTTCTCCAGAATACTGCATAGACGTCTTCAAGATATTTTTCCGGAACGCACCATTGAAGTTGTTAATTTGGGGATGACAGCAGTAAATAGTTACACCTTACTCGATTTTCTAAATGAAATTATTCAACAAAACCCGGACCTTATTTTAATTTATACCGGACATAACGAATACTATGGGGCCCTGGGTGTTGGCTCTATGGAAAATGGGTCTATTTCACCGTGGTTGAAAAAATTACACCTTTCGCTTATTCATTTTAAAACATATCAATTTCTGCAAAGTATCATTAAACATTTTTATAAAATAATTTATCCGATTGGTAAAGAGGAAGCTAAAGAAACTTTAATGCAGCAAATAGTAGGAAGAAATATAATTCCTAATAGTTCAGAAATGTATAAAGATGGTCTGATTCAATTTAAAAATAATATTAGTGAATTGCTGACCGGTTTAAAAAATGCCGGGATTCCTGTAATTATCAGCGACCTGGTTAGTAATGAAAGAGATTTAGCCCCGTTTTATTCCTTGAAATATGAAAATTTTCCCCCTGCAGATTCAGTTTTTTATTTAGCTAAACTGCGTGAGGCTCATTCTTTATTTATTGAAGCTAAAGAAGAATATCTCAGGGCAAAAGATTTAGATTGCATCAGGTTCAGAGCATCTGAGGATTTAAATAAAATAATATTCGCACTGGCTGATTCCCTCGATATTTATAAAATTTCAATGAAGGACTTTTTTGAAAAAAATGCTCTTCATGGAATAGTGGGCAGCGATTTGATGACTGAGCATGTTCACCCGAATATTGACGGTTATTTTTTAATGGCTGAATGCTTTCTCAATGCTATGAGAGAAAATACCCTGATAGAAAAAAATTGGGATTCGGCGCAAATCAAGCCGGCAGTTTATTATAGAAGCAATTGGGGTTTTACAAAACTTGACAGCATGATTGCCGATCTTCGTATAAAGCACTTAAAGGAGGGCTGGCCATTTAAACCTGCAGGAACCATCAATAATTTTATCTTTAACTATAAACCAGGAAATATAATAGACTCTTTGGCCTTCATGGCTGTTAAATATGATAATATTAATACCGGGAAGCTGCATAAAGATCTGGCCCAGATTTATAGTTCCAGAAGTGATTTTAAAAATGCCTCAAGGGAGTATCTTTCTTTAGCCTATGCATATCCATATAATGATTCTTACTATTATTATGCAAGCGACTTTGCAGGAAAAGCGAAGGACTATGAAGGTGTCGTTCGGATTCTGAAAGGTATGCCAAATTATTTAGAGAATATATATGCGCAAATGACCCTTGCAACTGCATTTTATCATGAAAAAAAATATAATGAAGCTCTTTCGAACATTGACAATGTTCTTAAGCTTAAATTAGAGGAGAAGGAATTCTTATCCGTCCAAAGGCTGAAGTATAAAATATTAAAGGATTCCGGGATGAATTCCGAAGCTGAAATTGTTTTAGCCTCTATTAAGAAGCTGGATCCGGGATTTCTAGAGAATGGAGAGATTAAATCCCGCTCAGTTTTTATACCCCAAGAAATAAGATCATACATCGAAAGAGCCGAAGTGTTAAGAAAAAACGGAAGACTTAAAGAAGCTTTGGAGATTCTACTTGAAGCAAATAGGATTAAGGAAAATGCTTATACGGATCTTTTAATAGGTAAAATTCTCTCTTTAAATGGGGATCCCAGCGCAATTTACTATTTAGAGAAAGCATATACGGAATTTAGAGATGATCCCTCGATTAGCTATAACTTAGCTCTATTATATTTAATGAAGTACGATTTTGCTAAAGCTGAAACAGCAATGGATGAATTTGCCAGAATCAAAGGAAAGAACAATGATCAATACAATAAATTGGAAATGTTGTATAGCAGGCAGCTGAACAAAAAAGTAAATTGAACCCTTAAATAAATAAATGAAGCATTTTTTATAATGAAGAGTAAAAAGAGCAAAAATAAATTCGGAGAAAGCACAAGAAAAATAAAACCTTCGAATACTGATATAAAAATAAGCAGCAGAGGAACTTCAAATTCTGAAATATCTTCTTCAAAAAAGAGGATTTTTTGGATAATCACAATTTTCTTACCCATTATCCTTCTTATTATTTTAGAGATTGGACTGCGAATATTTGAATACGGCGGCAACCTGGATTTATTTATTGAAGGGCCTCCCGGATTTGAAAATTATCTTAGAGCAAATCCGAACGTGGCACGCAGATATTTTTATGTTCAATCCACAATACCTAACCCGCCCACACAATTATTTTACAAGGTGAAACCGAAAAACGGATCCAGGATATTTGTTCTTGGTGAATCTTCCGCAATGGGTTTCCCTTATGGTAATAATGTATCTTTTCCCAATATTCTAGAAAGAGGTTTATCGAATACTTTCCCGGAAAAAGAAATTGAAGTAATAAATATTTCCATGGCTGCGATAAACAGTTATACACTGTTAGACTTATTGGATGAAATATTAGAGCAATCTCCCGATGCACTGCTGATTTATATGGGGCATAATGAATATTATGGAGCGCTCGGAGTAGGTTCCGTGCAGTCGCTAGGCAGATCCCGGTGGCTTATTAATAACTATCTCAAGCTTCAGTCTCTGAAAATATTTTTGCTGCTCCGAGATTTTATCGGCTGGGTTAAAAATGCAACCGGCAATGTCCTTTCTGAAGGCACCGAAGCTGATCCCACAGCCACCATGATGGAAAGAATCGTCGGGGAGCAGACCATTCC
>CAYSGP010000068.1:0-5150 GCA_964430095.1 uncultured Ignavibacteriaceae bacterium | reverse complement strand
AACATTAATAAAGTTCGATATTCCGGAAGCTTCATTTGTTAATATCTCAGTCTTTAATTCAATTGGTGAAAAAGTGGCTACTGTAGTTAATGAAAAAATGGAGCCCGGAAGTTATTCAAGGAGTTTTAATGCCGGCAGTTTATCCAGCGGTATTTACATTTACCGTTTAAATACTGATAAATCTGTTCTGATCAAAAAGATGATGCTGGTTAAATAAGATATAATTTCAAGGATGACATCTTTTACTTCAAAAGAGAATTTATAAAGATGTCATCTTTTGAAGATGATTTAATAGTTTTGAATTTTCAAAATGGAACTGTATCATGAAAAAATTTTTAATAGTCTTAGCCATAACTGCAGCTATTTTCACAGCATCAGGCTTTGCCCAGATAATATCCAGTAACGGAACAGGCGGAGGTCTCTGGAGCAGTCCGGATACCTGGAACGGCGGAGTAGTTCCTAATGCAGGAAACGATGTAATTATTTTAGGTACGGATTCCGTGATGGCAGCTAGTGATGCTCAATGCAGCAATTTAACTATTGAATCAGGAGCTATATTTGCATCTACCGGTGCGGGTGAGGAGAGTATGACGGTGCAGGGGCGGCTTACTGTTAATGCAGATGCATGGTTCTATAACCAGGCAGAATCTCCCACACTTCCCGGTTCTATTATAGAACTTGATCCTGCCAGCACTGTGGTGCATTCAAACAGCGGAACAATCGGCGGGCCTAATAATTCCGAATTCGGTAATCTTATTTTACGCCGAAGCGCCGGGACAACTGCAGCAGCAGATTTGATTATAAATGGCAATTTGATACTTGAAAATAGCACAAATCAGAACGGATTTCGCCTGGTAAACAATACCGGGGGAACACGGACAGGAACTGTTTTAGGAGATGTAATTATTAATACCGGCTTATTTGTTTGCATTGATGTCGGCATCCCTGATGCAGTCGGGATATGGAATATTGAAGGCGATGTTTTTATTAATACAACTAATTCAAGAATGGGACCTTTTTCAAGTGCAAGTGCAGCCGGGCTTGCCATTTTTAATATCGCGGGAAATATTATTGTGAATGGCGGCAGATTTCAAGTTGCTTCCAGCAGTACACACGGAGCTGATACTGCAATCATCAATCTTGGCGGCAATTTCTTGTTGAATGAAGGCAGTGAGATCAGGACTAACCATGATGGGGTGTTTGCTCTCAATTTTGTGGGAACTGGAGTTCAGACTGTCCGGGCCCGTGGAAGCGACGATTTCTCCTTTGGCAATGAATCAAATCCCATAATTTTTAATGATACGGTAAAAGCAGGTTCTTCCGTCATTTTTGATCTGGATACTCTCGAATGGCGTACACTCTCTGCCAGAGGAGGGAATTTTGTTGTTGAAGGAACGCTTGAAATGAAAGACACTTCAAAGTTAACCGGAACTCAATCTTTTTTATTGAGTCCGGGAGGTACGCTTAAAATCGGAGACTCTGAAGGAATCTCAGGTTCTGCTTTATCAGGAAATATCCGGGTTACGGGAGCACGCACGTTTAGTGAAGAAGCAAATTATGAATACAAGGGTATTGATATGCAGATCCCAGGTAACGGGCTTCCTTCTACTGTAAACGGGCTCGCAGTTAATAACCCGAATGGTTTATTGCTGCTAAACAATTATACTGTAAACAATGCATTACATATATTAAACGGCTCTTTATATCTAAATGCTTACGATATTACTCTTGGAGAAAATGCAGTTTTAACTGAGACTCCCGGCAATACAGTAAGAGGTATTAATGGTAAATTGACAACGACAAGAAATATCGGCATTCCATCTTCATTAAATGTCGGAGGCCTTGGAGCTGTTTTAACTGCCTCCGCTGATTTAGGTAACACAACCGTTGAAAGATTTCATTCGGCTGCGGTCGGGAACGGCAATAATGGAATATTAAGGAAGTATAATATTTCTCCCGGACAAAATAATTCCGGACTGAATGCAACTTTAAGACTCTACTATGATGAAACCGAACTGAACAGCTTAACGGAAGATGGTTTGAGGCTTTTCAGCTCCCCTGACGGAGCAGATAATTCATGGACTCACCAGGGCGGTTCAGTAAACACAATTGAAAATTATGTTGAACTTTCAGGAATTCCGGAGCTTTCATTCTGGACATTGGCAGATATTAACAATACCCTGCCTGTTGAAAAGGAAGAGGATAATCTTCCCGGAAGTTTTGCGCTTTACCAGAATTATCCTAATCCTTTTAATCCTTCTACAGTCATTAGATATGCTCTGCCTTCCGAATCGAATGTAAGAATTGAAATATTCGATCTTCTGGGAAAAAAATTAACTGAAATATTAAATGAAAAACAATCGGCCGGTTTTTACAGTATTAACTTTGATGCTTCTAAATTCAGCTCAGGAATTTATCTATATAAGCTGACAGCCGGCAACACTGTTCTTTCAAAAAAGATGATTTTCTTAAAATAATTGAGGTAAAAATTAAGTTGCATCTTTTTCTCATCATCTGCTTCATTATAGTCCCGAATTGTCCTGTTTTATCTCAGGATTCCTTATCGGTAATCTGGAATTTAAACAGGACAGATTCAATTGGCGGATTTGCGGCAGCACCGCTGAACGAGTATCCTTCAGTTGTATCAGCAATCCAGGGTGACGCACTGCAGTTTGACGGAATAAATGACGCCCTGTTTATTAAAAGTAATCCTCTTGACGGCGCTTCTTCTTTTACAGTTGAAATAATTTTCAAGCCGGATTCTTCGTCTAATCCGGACAATATTGAGCAGAGATATATTCATATTCGAAGTCGTGAAAATGATACCCGGAGAATTTTACTGGAGCTTCGGTTAACCGCTGATCAAAAGTGGTTTCTTGATACTTATATACGATCGGAAATTAATGGACTAACTTTAATCGATTCAAATCTGACTCATGAAACCGGTAAATGGTATCATGTTGCATTAACTTATGACAACGGAACAATGAGACATTATGTAAATGGAATTGAAGAGGCCCGGGGAGAAGTAGCTTATGTTCCCATTGAAAAGGGACAAATGTCTATCGGTGTGCGTCAGGGTCCTCGGTGCTGGTTTAAAGGTACAATTCAATTAATAAAATTTACCAGGCGGGCGCTTCAGCCGGAGGAATTTCTGTCTGTAACAACTAATATTGAAGGCAAAACAAGCCTTTCGAATGATTATTTCCTTTGTCAAAATTATCCTAATCCTTTTAATCCTTTTACATCAATAAGATTCAGGATTAAAAGTCCAGAATTTGTAACTATAAATATTTACGACATATTTGGCGGGAAGATAGCTACTCTTTGTTCCGAAGAAAAAAATCCTGAGACTTATACCGTTGTTTGGAACGGAAAAGATGAAAAAGGTTATAGTGTAAGTTCAGGTGTTTATTTTTATCAGATCCGGACACCGGAATTCAGCCAGATTAGAAAAATGATGTTATTAAGATAGGAAAAGACATTTCAATGGGGGAAGTAAATAGGATATTTACGGAAACTTACTTCGGCATTATTAATTTGCTTGAAGGTACATATACTTTAAGAATTATAAATAATTTTATTGAGTTATCCGTTAAGATTGCACCTTACTTCTTAATTAGTATCCTTATAAATATCATGCTGCTGCAATACCTAAAAGGGAAGAAGATAAATTTCAATTCCAAGAGTGAAGTTGTATCAATATTCACCGGCGCTTTTATCGGGCTGGTTTCTCCTCTTCCGACCTATGCAGCAATTCCGATCGGAGTTTCCTTTATCTCTGCCGGTGTTCCTTTTAGTGCAATTATGGCTTTTATACTTTCATCTCCGCTGATGAATCCAAGCGTTTTTTTTCTGACGGCAGCTGAACTGGGAATGGAAATGGCAGTTGCGAGAACAGCTGCAGCTTTTTTAATAGCATTAACAGGCGCCTTTATTACAATGAAAATTTCAGAATCAATTTATGTCCCGAAAGCAATTATACCTTTTAATATTAGAACCAGATCCTTGGGAATGGAAATTTATAGAAACTCTTTGTTTATGGGAAAAACATTTTCGGTTGCCATACTTCTCAGTGCTGCCGTAAAATCTCTCGTTCCTCCTAGTGTTGTTTCTTCAATGCTCGGGGGAAATGCCGCTTCCGGAACTTTAATTGGAATCGGTATGGGCATCCCTTTTTATACATGCGGCGGAGCTGCGGTTCCGTTTATGGAAACCTTGCGTGAATTAGGTATGAGTAAAGGAGCTATGCTCGCCTTTTTTATAGCAGGTCCGGCAACTAAGCTTGAAACTTTATACGCATATAAAACCTCGCTTGGTTCCAAAGTGTTGATATTTTACCTGGTGCTGACACTTCTATTTTCTTATTGTGCCGGCTTAATATATTCAGTTTTATAACGGGGATTTAAATGAAAAAAAATTCCGGGAAAAAAATTAAAGCAGCTCTGCTAATTCTGTCGGTTTGCCTGTGGCTGGGTTGGGATATATATCAGGCAAACAGTATCGAATATAATTATGCATCGTTTGTTTCTGCCGGCTTATCCAAAGCTGATTCCGTTTCTCCGGCAGCTGTGGCGGTTATAAGATCGGATGATACTTCTCTTGTATATCCTTCATCGAGATTAGACGATCCGTCTTATCAAACAGTTGAAGAAATGGTTAGGAAAGCAATTGACCTTTCGGGCGGATTTCAAGATAAAATACAGAGCGGAATGACTGTGTTAATAAAGCCCAATCTTGTCGAAGTACAGGCAAGCGGGAGCGGCAATATTACCGATGTCCGGGTTGTTAAAGCAATTGTTAAGATGGTTGACGAAATTGATCATGGAAAAATTAAAATATTAGTAGGCGACGGCTCGCCGCGCCCCTATACAACATTTGAAAAAGCAAATGCTACCGGGAGACAGCCGTGGGTTGAATTATACGATGTTCCCGGTTATCAGGATCTCAAATCAGAAATGGTTGAAGCCGGAATTGATTTTCAAATATCCAACCTGAACGGGAATTCAGACACCGATCCGATCCCGGAGCTTAGAGAGGTGGAAATTAATGGAACAGCTCAGCCGCAGGGAGGGAAATACTTTATACATGAGGATGTGCTGAATGCAGATGTATATATTACTGTACCGGTTATGAAAATCCATGATCCG
>CAYSGP010000067.1:0-3266 GCA_964430095.1 uncultured Ignavibacteriaceae bacterium | reverse complement strand
GTACCTATTGCCGTAGAGGATTTTTATAAAAATGCAAAAACATATTCAACTAGAATGGGTCAGTACTTTGCAAAAGACACTTTTGGGAACATCTATATGACATCAATGGGAGGACCCGGCAACCCGCCCGAATTTAAAATGTTCAATGACAATCTTAACTCTGCCGACATTCATTGTAAACATAGTCCCACGCAGGACGAAAATAACTACAAGAAATCAATAGCATTCGGCGAAGAAACTTTTGATTTAAATGCTATCTATTGCATTATAGGAAGTAAGATTTATTCCTATCATTTGAAAAAAATAGATGAAAAACATAGGTAACCGCAGAATTAAGCGATTTACTCATAAAAAACATTTATTAAAAATCTTAAGGAAAAATTATGAAACTCTTTTTCAGAATTAAGGCTCAAATTTTTTTGATGATGCTCACTTCCCTTCTATTACTCTCATCTGGTCTTTCTGCTCAGGAAAAAAGTGAATCAACTTTAAACCGCGATTCAGTGATTGCAGCTGCACGTGAGATTATGGGTATGCAGCCTTACTGTGCTCTTATTACTGTGGATTCCTCCGGTATGCCGAATGTTAGGACAATGAATCCTTATCCGCTGGGAGATGATCTAACTGTATGGTTTGCTACCAATAGAGTAAGCCGTAAAGCCAGGGAAATTCAGAACAATCCGAATGTCTGCGTATACTATGCCGACCATGTAAAAGCTGCCGGTTATGCAGCACTTAACGGGAAAGCAGAGATAATTGATGATATTGATATCCTAGTAAACAAAAAAAGAGAATATTGGGAACAATCCGTTCCTGATTGGAAGAATGTACTTGTTCTTATCAAAATTGTACCTATTAAATTAGAAGTTGTTAATTATAAACGTGGAATGACAGGAGATCCGGTTACTTGGAAATCTCCTTTTATTGAGTTTGAACAGGAAAAAACAAAATAGTTGATCAATTTCTTGCATGGTAAAGTTTAAATACGAGAAATAAAATCTTACTTAGCACATTACCGGAAGCTTAGTTGCGTGAAATTATCGATCATTTTGTGCATTCAAAAACATAAGCCGCAAATTGCACTAATTCGTGAAATTAGCGGCTAAATTCTTAAAAAACTGAATTCTATGGTTATCTCAATGAATAATATAAATTCAAATTCTCCAAAAAACTCCTTAACAGAAAAACTTATTTCGACTAATGCTGTTCTCATTTATTTATCTTTATTCAAGTTAATATTGCTCATAATTTTCTCGGGCAATTACGGATTGTTCAGGGATGAATATTATTATGTAGAAATATCCAAGCATCTTGATTGGGGTTATGTGGACATGCAGCCGCTCTCTGCTCTATTCTTGGCACTTTCAAGAGCAATCTTTGGAGACACGATTTTCGGAATAAAAATCTTCTCATATTTATCAGGATCAGCTATAGTATATGTATCCGGCCTAATAGCCCGTGAAATGAAAGGAGGGAAGTTCGCACAAATCTTTACAGCCGTTTTAGTAATTTTTTCCGGGACTATCCTGGGAACAAGCAGCATCTTCTCAATGAACTCTTTTGATATTCTCCTTTCAGCATTAATGTTTTATTTTCTGATCCGTTTAATAAATACAGGTGATTCAAAACTCTGGCTTGTTATAGGATTGTTGTTCGGTTTGGGGCTTCAGAATAAATTAACTTTTATATTCCTAGGAATTGGACTACTCCTCGGGTTAATTCTCACAAAAAATAGAAACTACTTAAAATCAAAAGAAATCTGGATTGGTGCAGCCATAGCATTTCTAATCTTCCTCCCAAATATTATCTGGCAGATTGCAAATAATTATCCTACTCTCGAGTTCATGCACAATGCAGCCGCTTATAAAAACCGTCCGATGAGCATTATTGAGTTTACAATAAAATCTTTATTTGAACTTAATCCCGGATATACTTTATTCCTTTTTACCGGAATTTACTTTTTATTCTTCAACAAAGAAGGAAGGTTTTATAATATTATCGGATGGACGTATGTTTCCGTCTTTTTAGTTTTTGTTTTCAATAACGGGAAGCCGTATTACATGGGAGTGCTTTTCCCTGTAATCATCGCTGCCGGAGTCATGGGTGCCGATTATATAATTCAAAGATATTTGCGTCCTTTTGTGCGGGTAATCCTGGTAATTATTATGATCCCCTTCTTTTTTGCGGTAGCTCCTTTCGCTGTTCCCGTTTTAGATGTCGATTCTTTTATTAGGCTTGAGGAAATGATGGGAATGAAGCCTGAAAGCGATGAAAGGAGTGATTTAAATATGCTTCCTCAATTTTATGCAGACAGGTTTGGCTGGGAGGAGATGGTTCAAAAAGTTGCCGCCGTTTATAATTCACTCCCGGAAGAAGAAAAGAAAGAAGCATTGATCTTCGGGCAAAATTACGGTGAAGCCGGAGCGGTTAATTTTTACAGGAAAAAATACAATTTACCCCCTGCTGTTTCATCTCATAACAATTTTTGGATTTGGGGCTATCCGAAAGATTATAAAGGAAATGTTTTAATTGTAATCGGCTCCAACTATGATGATAACAGTGAATATTTTAATGACGTTAAGCTTGCTACAAGCCATTCAAATAAATACGGGATGTCTTATGAAAATGTAGATATCTTCATATGTAAAAAACCTAAGATGCCTATGAAAGAAGTTTGGCAAAGAATAAAATTCTTTATTTAAAGCAATGGAATCCTTCTGTATAAAATCTATAAATTTGTCTCTAAGATTCTGGATTCTCGATACTGGATTCTGGATAAGAAGCGGCTTAAAAACTTATCAGCATATTAACAAAGAAAGAAAACTATTATAATAATTGTAAATTTTTTTCAGGACGAGACATCAAGTATCCAGCATCAAGTATCCAGTATCAAGTATCCAGCACCCGGTATCCGGAATCTTTTTAATAGAAAATTTAAAAACTTGTCCCGAGTTTTCAGGATATCTTTGGCTGGAATAAGTAATTGATAAAAATATTATGAACAAAACAGCACAGAAGCAGAAAGCAAAATTATTTCTCTCACTCCATAAACTTGATAAAATTCTGATTCTGCCGAATATTTGGGATCCTTTAGGAGCACGCATTCTTGAAGCTGAAGGTTTTCCTGCTGCGGCAACAGCAAGTGCAGCTATTTCATCATCACTTGGTTACCAGGATGAAGAGAAAATTAAATTATCAACTCACCTTGAAATTATTAGAAGAATAGTCAACAGTGTTGAAATTCCTGTTTCAGCGGATATTGAAGC
>CAYSGP010000066.1:0-9214 GCA_964430095.1 uncultured Ignavibacteriaceae bacterium | reverse complement strand
CGATAAAGATTTATTTATGAAGATTACAAGGGATATATCCGATAAATTTGAAGAGGAAAAAAAGACTCTGCTTTATAAATCGGCTTTTGAAAAAACAGACGATCTTTTGTTTATTACAGATGCTTCGGGTTTTATTAAACTCATAAATAATGCCGTCCTAAACAAGCTCGGTTACTTGGATAAAGAGATAAATGATGCATCATTTGCCACATTAACAACCGATGAAGAACGGGGGAATATCAATTCATCAATATTTCAATCAAAATCCAAAGAGCCTCAAACAATAACCACTACAATGAAAAAAAGCAGTGGAGAAGCAATAAAGGCTGAATTAAATGTTACCCCGGTTTTGGATTATAAAAATGAAATCGATTCCTTTAATATTATTGCTACTTTAAAAGCTGATGAAGTCAAACCGCCGGTTAAAGTTGAGCCGTCGGATGAAGATGAAACCGGAACAATTTCGCCAGTGTTCCTTTCAAGCCTATTTCATGAAATTTTAACTCCTATTAATGCTATTCTGGGGTTTGTACAGGAACTAACCGAAAGTATACAGACAAAGACACCGGAACAAAAAGAAGCCGCAAAAATTATCAATCAGAACCGGGCAAGTCTTCTTCATACTTTGAATACGATTGCCGAATATACTTCTTTGGAAAGGAATGAATATGATATCAGCTCCGAAGAAGTTCACATTACGGAAATAGTGGAAAAGCTTCAAAAAGAAATCGAGGAATTTTCCGGGCTTCGCGGGACTGAATTTGCCTACGGGAAAATTTCATCTTCACTAAAATTCAAGACGGACAAATATAAATTCATGAGCCTTATTTCCCTGCTGATTAGAATAGTTATCCGCTTAAGCAAGGAGAAAAAAATATTTCTATCTGCTTACCAGCTCGATGAAGAATTTTTTATTGTTACAGTACGCGATCAGCATTCTTCGGTCTCCAAATATCTTCTTGACTCCCTGAATGCGATTTTTCAAAAAGAAAAAGTTGAAAAAGAATTCGGCGTATCTAAAATCTCAATTAATCTTTCAAAAAAATTAATGAACCTTTTGAACGCGAGATTTGAAGTTCTCGTAAAAGAAGGAAATAAGCTGGATTATGGATTCCTTTTCCCTTTCGGTTTTCCCGTAGAACAGAAGAAAGTTGAGAAAGAAAAACCGGGCAAAGCCAAAGATAAATCAGCTGGCAAAACTGTAAAAGAAGAGGAAAAACCTGAGCCCGAGGTTAAAACAATCCCGCTGGAAGAAGGAATAAAATGGGAAAGAGGGACAGAAACAACAGAGGAATTAGTGCTTGAAGAATTTGAACCGCAGCCTGCCCCTCCCCCGGCAAAACCTAGCAGGCAAGTCGATCTAAGTAAAATCACCTGCTTATATATAGAGGATCAGATTGATTCTCAAATTTTGTTTAAAGTGCAGATGAAAGACTTAAATGACATAAAATTTGCAGTCAGCTTTGAAGAAGCCATTCCATTATTTAAATCTTATAATTTTGATTTAATTGTAATCGATATGAACCTTTCCGGCGAATATAACGGGCTGGATGCATTAAAGATGATTCACCAGATTTCCGGCTTTGAAGCAACGCCAGTAATTGCTGTCTCCGCTTATGTGCTTCCGGGCGACAAGGAAAAATTCATCAGCTCAGGGTTCAGCGATTTTATTTCAAAACCCTTATTCAGAGAAAAGATGATTGATTCTATTAATAAGATTTTCCCGGCGGAATAAAGAATTTTTAATCTACAAAAGGGCCTTAATCTCACAGTTTTGCTTGACATAAATTACAGCAAACATTAAGTTTAATCTCTCTTTTTTAATTATTCCGCAGTAGCTCAATGGTGGAGCATCCGGCTGTTAACCGGAGGGTTACAGGTTCGAGTCCTGTCTGCGGAGCAAAAAAATTAACTCCAATTTAAACATTGGGGTTTTTTGTTTTTAAACTTAGAATTCTTAAAAAATAGAATTGAATGGAAGTGGGATAATTCGGTGATGGAAGATTTAACAATTAAATTAATTTAAAATGCACTAGATAATTCATAAATAATTCCTGATTCAGATATGCTGCATTCTGCGGTAATTTAAAATTAGGCTTTTTTCCCTGCTGTCTTAAAGAAACAATAAATAATTTTTCATCTTTAAAACGGAACAGTTCATCCCAGTTTTTATTCTGTTCCTCCTCTGAAAAAATGCACAATGCTTGCATTTTTGTTTCTCTGCTGTTCTTGAGAAATGTACCGGAAACATTAATTTCATTCTTATTTCTACCCTGTTTTAAAATTAAGTTTTTATATCCTAGGCGGGTAAAAAACAGCTTCAGTTTATTCTCAAAATCATTAACTGTTAATTGTTCTACTTTACCTATAGCTTTAGTTAATCTTTCCTCCATCTCCTTGTCAGATGATCCGGGGACCTGGAAGATATTTAACCAATCTTCAGTGCTGAAAAATTCATAAATATTTCCGGATTCAAATTTTCAATAATATTTTTTTCTAGCAGTCCTTTTTTTGCAAGCACTTCGTTTATTCTCAGATCAACGGAATCAGTGTTCAAATAAGTATAAATATTAATAGGTTCGCCTTTTTCAGGACAATTAATTTTTTCCTCGAGCTGCCAAAGCGTAATTGGATTCCACCAGTTATCGTAATGAATTGTGTAATGAACATCAGGAAGATTAATATTTTGCCCGCCTGCTTTTAGGCCGAAAATTAATGCAGTTGTATCTCTACTGGTTCTGAAATTTCTTGTAATTTTTTCCATTTCTCTTGCAGGCATTCCGGTCTGGTAAACCATTGAAGATATTCCGGCTTTTTTTAAAACCTGTTCTAACCTTTGAGTCCCCATTCTGTCGTATTGAGAAAAAATAAGAGCTTTCTTTTTTGTTTTAGAAATAACCTCAAGCTGCTCCAATAGAAGTTCCGATTTGGGACTTGATTCGCTGCTGCTGAAAAAATTACAAGCCTGTTTTAACTGATGTATTAAAGTGAATACATTGGATTGAATAAGAAAAGGATTCCCGGCTTGAACAAGCTGTGCAAGTTTATCCCGCCCTTGGGACAATATATTAGTATATTCTATTTTTTGATTTGCATCCAGTTCCAGCCAATAGTCCTGCTTTATAATAGCAGGCAGCTCTTTGCCTGCATCCGATTTTTTTCTCTGAAGAATTTCTAATTTACATTTTTCAGTTTTAAAGAGTGGCTCAATTCCGTTTTTGATCAATCCGGAAGGCAGGCTGGTCAATCCAAAAATATATTTTGATTTCGAACCTTCCAATCCAGAAAAATAAGTAGTAATGTTTTTACTAATAAGATTTTGAACCTCATCAAAGATTATGCAATCGAATTTTTTCAGTCTTTCTTTATCTATTATTTCATAATTAATTGATTTAATTAAAGACGAATAGCCGATTATAAATACAGATGCCTCATCGCCCCATTTCTTTGTTAAGGATTGTTTTTCCAGTTTTTCATTTATTTCATCTCCTGCAATAATATTTATAGAGAGCTCAGGTGCATGGATAAAAAAATGACCGGCCCAGCCGGATGGATTTCCGGTTCCTTTTGTTGCTTCAATATTTCCGACATCAAACTGCGGACATATGACTATGGCTGATTTTATAGATTTCTGTTTGAACAATATTCTGACTGCCGTAGCTGCCTGAATGGTTTTCCCCGTCCCCAGCTCTTCTGCTATTAAGCTGTGCTGATTTTCGGTTAAGAATTCTGCTCCTTCCTTCTGAAAATCAAACAGTTCAAATAATATTTCCTCTTTATCGACTTCTTTTAATCCGGTTGAAGGCTGAAGTATCGAAGACAGTAAATTTCCGCCGGATTCTATTGAAACAGCAGTAAGTGGATTGATAACTTCAATTTTTTCAGGCATTTCAAAATATTTTGTAATATCCGCATTATTATTTATTACATTTACTCCCTTAGGATGTATATCCTTTAAGTAGTAAACAGGCGCATTAATATTTTCAATTCCCGAGGTTTTTACCTTATAAATTTTTGGTGATGATTTTACTTTATCAAATGCTATTGTTTTATTCTTCTCTTTTTCCGAATAATCAAGCGATTTAATCAACTTATCGGGACTTTGAACATCGATCTTCGATATCTGTGTTTTTTCATTTATGGGGGCGAATGAAGCCGGAATTTCTTTTCCCGAAGACTTTGATTTCCCTAAATCATCAAACTTAAGAAGTTCAATATTGATGATTTCCGGCTTCAAATTCACTAGATTTTCTTTTTCGTTCACGTGCACTTTTGCAGATAACATTTCCTGGTTTTCAACCAGGTTTTTAGGCTTTTGTGAGCCTGGCTTATTACGCGGTAATTCTATATTCTCAGCTTTTGTACTCTTTAACTTAAATGCCGACTCTTTCTGCTGGGGATTCAGTTTTATAGAAGTTTCCTTAGAATCCCCTTTTTTTAAGTTCATGAAAATGTCTGCATCTTTTTGTTCAAGCTTTGCAATGTAGCGGAATTTTAAAGGATTATTTTCCGAAATCTTTACCAGCTGATTAATGGTTTCGCCGAAGCCGAAAAATACGTTGTGAGTCTTAATTTTGGGGACAAAATATTTCTCAATCTTTTTTGAAACTCTAACTCGTGAAAAACCAAATCTCTCCTGCTGAAGAGTCGGCTGAATTATCCATTCATTTAAATTTTCCGTATCATAGATTTGAACGCCCGGGGAGGTTACAACTTCATACTCAGTGATTGGAGCCCTTAGCCATTTATTCCATAGAAATTGTTCGGGTTCATCTGAATTGGAGATTGAGGAAGCAATTTTCTTTCGAACTTGCTTTAACATTAATTTTTATTCACCAGTTTTTTGCAGGTGAACTTGCTCGCATGCTATTTTTAATCTGTCAAATGGTTCAATTAAATTCCTGGATTCGGCAATCGAATTTAATTTGTCCTTGATTTCAGGAAGTTCACCTTCATATTTTTTTGAAGTTTCAACAAATATTTTTGAACCGTTTTGGCTGAATGATTCAGCTGATTTTCCGGAACGCGGTTCTTCTTCCTTGGAAATTCTGACCAACCTTGTTCCCTGTTTATTATTCGCTCCTAAAAATAATCCGTCTCTTACTAAAATCAGATCAATTTCTTCGTTTATTGCACTTATTAACGGAACAGAAATTAATTCGACTAAAATGTGCTCCAGTAGTACATCCCCGTAGAGAGTTTTTTGAAAATTAGTTGTTTTAATAGGTGCTGTAACTCTAAATTCAAGTGGTTTTGTTTCTGCGTCTGTCACCAGTATAGCCCCCATTATACCGCCGTTATTTTCAATCGAATACGTTTCAAGAAAAGCGATTTTGGATAACTCCATTCATTCCTCCGATAAGACCAAAGTATTTTTTGAAAACCTAAGTTTAATTACAATGTTATTGCAACTTCTATGCTATTTATGTACCATTTTGAATTTTTGCTTCAGAATGCGAATTCAAATCCTTTAACTACCTAAAAATATTACAAAATAGCACTTATGGCTCAAATTTTTTATATCTAATGATCTAATTTTTTGTTGAAATTGTAAATATTACACGTAAATCTTACTATTTTTCAAGAGGGAGATTTTTTATGAAATTAAATGGAATCTAATAAGTGGGATCCTTTGATCAATCAAACTTTGTCTGAACTGTTTTTTTATTTTTGTAAATGTTAATTTAACATTTCTTATTTGTCTAAATTATCAATTATATGAATTAATGAGATTCTCCAATATACTGTTGTTAAAAATGAGGGGGCAATGAAACAACTTACATTTTTACTTTTCTTCATTTTTTTATTTTCTTTTAAAAATATTGCACAAAATTTTCAGGAAGATAATGTTTTCTCAGGAAGATTAATTCTTTCACTTAACGGCGGACTGACTATAGCAAAGACAGATTATACAAATGATAAAATCGGATTAGCCGGTTTATTTAATACTGAATACTTTTTCCCTATTAAAACTAATCATGTTTTTGGACTTCGGGGATTCTACGGAATTGAAAGTCTCTCAGGTGAAGATCCGTTACACACACCGCCGGAATTTAACAGCAATATCTCTTTTGCCGGCGGAGGAGTTGTTTATTCCTACTCAATAAATAATCAGTTTTTCCCTTATGTATTTGCAGGTATTTCCAATCTGTGGTTTCAAACCAATGATTCATTGGGTTCGCATAATAACACTACCCATACATATGATATTGAAGTAGGCGGGAGGGTACCTATTAAAGATTTTCTAAGCTTAAATTTCGGATTAGCTTTCCATTTTACTTCAAATGATTATTTAGACAACAAACTTGCTGGCGCAAATAGTGATTTTTACGCGGTAGGACTAATAGGTGTATCATTCCATTTATTTGGTGAAAAGGATTCCGATAGGGATAAAGTTGTCGATTCAAAAGATATGTGCCCGGATACTCCTCCGGGAACAAAAGTAGATCAAGACGGATGTCCAATAGACAGCGACATCGACGGTATTCCCGATTATTTGGATAAATGCCCGAACACTCGAAGAGGAGCAAGAATTAATTCGTCGGGATGCCCTGATACAGATTTCGACGGCGTATATGATAATAAAGATAAATGTCCCGATACTCAGATAGGAACACCTGTTGATGATTCAGGTTGTCCTGAGAATGGTATGGAAACAGTAGATTCCGATCTGGATGGAGTTAATGATGAACTGGATAAGTGCCCAGGTACACCTTCAGGAACATTAGTAAGCAAAGACGGGTGCCCCGATACTTCCAAGGTTACTCCAAATAAAATTGATACAACTGCCGCTGGAAGCGGAATTATAATTGGAGTTGTTCAGCCTACTGAATTTAATTCTACTACAAAGAAAATTACTATATCCGCAGACTACGTTTTTGAGACCGGTAAAAGCGGTATTAAACCGCAGGCTATTCAATTACTTGATAAAATTTCAAAATTTTTCGCTAAGGATATTTGGACTAAGTGGAGAATAGATGTATATACTGATAATAAAGGCCCTGAAGATCAACTAAAACTTTCCTCGTCAGACCGGGCAAGAGTTATAGTAGACTATTTTGTTTCGAAAGGTCTCCCTTCCTTTCAATTTAGATTGGATGGAAAGGGAAGTCAAAATCCGGTTGCAAGCAACAATACAGAAGCCGGAAGGACCAAAAACAGAAGAATAGAGATTGTAAAGGTAGAGGAATAATTTAAAACCCAGAGATTTTCGAACTATTCAGGAAATTAATTTTCTAGGCAGTTTCTTTTTTCTTGCTTTTTTGAAATTTATAAAGTTTGTAATTAATGCTGTCGCTTAGAGCCTGAAAACTTGCTTCAATAATATTTCCTGAGACTCCAACTGTACTCCATGTTTCACTCCCGTCGCTTGACTCAATCATTACCCTTACTTTTGCATATGTCCCCTCTTTTTCATCAAGCACCCGTACTTTATAATCTACAAGCTTTATTAATGAGATTTCCGGATAAAACCTCAGCAGAGCTTTTCTAAGAGCTTTGTCAAGAGCATTTACAGGTCCATCGCCGTCCGATGCAGTGTGTTCAATTTCTCCGTCGACCTCAACCTTTAAAACTGCTTCGGCAGCAGAATGTCCTTTGTCGTCAAAAAAAACATGCACTTTAGAATCAAGAACCCGGAAATAAGGTGAAAATTCATTGGTTTCGGCACTGAGCAGAAGTTCAAAAGAGGCTTCGGCACCGTCGAATTGAAAGCCTCCGTACTCAAGAGTTTTAATATAATTAACAACTTTTTTGCTCAGCTCTTTTTTGTCGGAAAGATCAATGCCCAGCTCTTTTGCTTTATAGCGGATATTACTCTGTCCCGACAAATCTGATATCAGCACCCTCTGTTTGTTTCCTACTGTTTCAGGTTCAATATGCTCATACATCTTACTATCCTTTATCACGGCACTTACATGGATTCCGCCTTTATGTGCAAATGCAGATTTTCCAACATAAGCGGCACGGGTGTTCGGAGTAAGGTTCATCAGCTCATAAACAAAATTGGAAACAGAGGTTAAATGTTCAAGATTTATTTTTCTCTTGCTTTGTTTTCTTAGTTTTAAGATCAAATTAGGTATTATGCTGCATAGATTCGCATTACCGCACCTTTCGCCGACTCCATTTATTGTTCCCTGCACATGAACAGCCCCTACTTCTATGGCTGCAAGGGAATTTGAAACTCCAAGTTCGGCATCATTATGAGCATGAATTCCAATTGGTATTATAAAATAGTTCTTAAGTTCATTTACTATTTCAGTAATTTCGTGCGGCAGCGTACCTCCATTAGTATCACAAAGTACCAGTACACTTGCCCCACCTTTTTCAGCCGCCGATAACATTTTTAATGCAAAATCTTTATCATCTTTGAATCCGTCAAAAAAATGTTCACAATCATAGATTACACGCCTGCCGCTGGATTTCAGAAAATCGACTGATTTATAAATTAATTCTTCATTCTCCAAATCAGACAAACCTAATCCTACCTTTGAATGCAGGCGCCAGGTTTTGCCGAATATGGAAACCACTGGAGTTTCCGCTTTCAATAATGCAAGCAGGTTGGGATCATTCCCGATATTTTTTGGCGATCTCGCAGTTGAACCGAAAGCACATATCTGAGCTCCTGTCAAACGCAGGTTCCTCGCTTTCTGAAAAAATTCCTCATCTTTTGGATTGCTACCCGGCCATCCTCCTTCAATAATATCAATTCCGAATTCATCAAGTTTCTGAGATATAAGGAGTTTATCCTGTACAGATAAATTTATTCCTTCACCCTGAGTACCATCTCTCAAAGTAGTATCAAATAGCTCAACTTCATTTTTCATTTTGGATACCAAAATATTTATTTAAATTTTTCTTCTGAGATTTCAGTAAGTCAGATAATTCTATACCAGCATTCCTGTTTTCTTGGCATATTCAAATATATTTCCTGCTTCAATAATCGGAAGAATATCTCCTAAAGGTTTCAAACTGTAATTTTCGCCGGTTGTTAGATTTTTTAGGGCATCATTATTTAAATCGATTTCTATTTCATCGCCCGTTTTAATTTTTCCATTTAATTTTAAAGGAGTTTCGTATGGGATAAGAAAGCCGCCGTCAACGCAGTTTCTATAAAATATTCTCGCATAAGATTCTGCAATAACTGCTTTAACTCCCGCAATCTGCAGTGCAAAGGGGGCATGTTCTCTCGAAGAACCGCAGCCGAAATTTGAAC
>CAYSGP010000065.1:0-2825 GCA_964430095.1 uncultured Ignavibacteriaceae bacterium | reverse complement strand
CGAGATAAGTGTAATCAACTGTTTCGCTGCCGCGCTCGGCAGCTCTTCCAGCAGTGCAGTACGGTCATCGGGAGACATCTCATTCAGAATTGAAGCGACTTCCTCTTTTCCCATCGCCTTAAGCAGGTTCATCTGCATATCGATATCCATATATTCAAATGTATCGGTGGCAAGCTCGGGATGAAGAAGGCGGAATATGATTACCTGGTCGCTTTCGGAAAGTTCAGACATTAATTCGGCGATATCGGCGGGGGTCCAGTCAGCTAATATTTCCTTCAAAGTGCTAAGCTGACGTTCTTCAATCAGATCCATTATTTCTGGTTTTAATAATCGGCTTAGCATTTGGATCTCCTTGAATTCTGGTTGAAAGGATTTATTAAATTTTACATTTCGGATATTATATCTATATAAAACGGAATGAAAAATATATTATTCGGTTTCAAAAAACAATTGTTGGGTATATGGTATAAAGCTAAGGGGATAGGGGTATAAGGGGATAGAGGTATAAGGGAATACCTTGAATACTAAGCATCTGTAGGAAATTTAAAATATCTTTGTTTTAATTTTTAAATATAATTTTTCTATATACCAATACCTTATACCAATATACCTTCACTGCTCTATGCGCACTATTGTTGTCGATGAAAATATTGCAATGGGAAAGGAAGCTTTCTCCGGTCTGGGTAAGGTGGAAATTCTCCCCGGAAGAAAGATTGACAGGAAATCTTTAACGGATGCTGAGGCTTTAATCGTAAGATCAATTACAAAAGTTAATGAGGAGCTGCTCCGGGGAACTCCTGTAAAATTTGTCGGAACGGCTACAATCGGGACCGATCATATAGATACAGATTATCTTGCTTCAGAGGGAATCGCATTTGCGGACGCGAAGGGATGCAATGCTGATGCAGTAACTGAATATATTTTTGCGGCAATCTTCGATTTGCTTTGCTCAAAAAAAATGGATTTGCAGGACAATAAACTCACTCTCGGAATTGTCGGAACCGGAAATATCGGGAGCAGAGCTGCAAAGATAGCGGAAACAATGGGGATAAATGTTCTAAAAAATGATCCTCCGCTTCAGAGGATTTCAGGCGGAAATAATTTTGTTCCTCTTGAAGAAATTTTTGAGTCCGATATAATTACTTTTCACGTTCCGCTGAATATGGAAGGAGAAGATAAAACATTTCACCTTATGGACGCCGGCAGGCTTTCCAGGCTGAAGAAAAATTGCATTCTCATTAATTCTTCACGCGGATCTGTAGTTGAAAACTCTTCGCTGAAAAAGCTGTTAAGAGAAAGACAATTTACTGCAGTATTAGATGTTTGGGAAAATGAACCTTCAATCGATACCGGGCTTTTAGAAAATATTGAAATAGGGACACCGCATATTGCAGGGTATTCCTTTGAAGGAAAATTAAACGGCACCCGGATGATCTGCTCGGCACTTGCGGAATTTCTGAAAGTGCCGAATCGAAAAGAGGAATGGCTTTCCTCAGCTCCCGATGTAAAAGACAACATCATCATTTTTGATGAAAGCTTGAATTTAGCTGATTCGATTAATTATATCTTTAAAAAGGTTTATAATATAAGGAGAGATGACGCCGAGCTCAGGAAAATCCTTAATCAGCCTTCTGGGCAGCATGGAACTTATTTTGATTTGTTAAGGAAACAATATCCTTTAAGAAGGGAGCTTAGCAATTATGCCGTTCGTTTAAAGAAAGAAATTCCTGAATTGGAAAAGATACTTAAAGCTTTCAGGATGAAGATCGAATATTTCTAAGATTATTTTTCAGATTTCGGCAAATGAAACTCTATCGGAATAACCGTCTGAACGGTTACCGGTTTTCCTTTCTGCATGCCGGGTTTGAATTTTGTATAAAACACTGCAAACCGTGCAGCTTCATCGCAGCCGTAGCCGATCCCTTCAACAACAACTGCTTTTTTCACTTCGCCGTATTGATCAATAAGTGCAGAAACTTTTACCGTACCTTCGATCCCCTTCTGCACGGCATTCGCCGGGTATCTCAATCTTTTATAGATTAACTCTATACCGCCGGTAGGTTCCGGCATCACTTCCGGATTTATATAATAAAGAGGGGCTTCAGCAATATTTTCCTCCTCGGTTACCGGCGGAACAGGCACGCTGGTATTTTTACCCTGGGTATTACTCTCTTTCTTTCTTACCGTTTTAATTTTCTTAACGACAATTTTACTCCGTCTTTCGCTTAGAATTTCCCACGGATCTTCTCCGATTACCCTCTTTCCATCCTGGTAATTCAAGTCGGTTAAATAAACTCCGGCTGAATCGAATAATGAAGTAGGACCTTCCCTTTTCCCTCCCTGTACATTTACTGTTTCGGAAAGCTTCCCATTGGGGTTATATACT
Organism: uncultured Ignavibacteriaceae bacterium; assembly: GCA_964430095.1. Lineage (GTDB taxonomy): Bacteria > Bacteroidota > Ignavibacteria > Ignavibacteriales > Ignavibacteriaceae > DATKLQ01. Next base: position 439 of record CAYSGP010000065.1, on the reverse strand, counting down.
TTTACCAGTCCGTTTACTTTTCCGTTAATATAATTTCTTTCTTCCTTAACAATTCCGTTCTCGAAGAATAATTTTGTTTCTCCTTCCCGGATATTATCCTTAAGGTTTACAATGGATTTTATTTTACCGTCCTGGGAATAGCTGGTATCGGTTTTTTCCTGGGAGTAAGTATTATTTACCAAAATTAAAGCAAGAATATAAATCAAATATTTCATCATAAAGTAAATTATGTAATCTTGAAAAATAGAGCCAAGCTTTAAATTATAAGAGTCATAAAGAATGCCACATGATGATTAATGTTCGTGAGCTATAATAATTACAAAAAAGTTAATTAGTAATTTATTGATTTTCTATTTAAGGCTGCTTATGTTCGCATACAAATCTGCTCATTTATTTTATCTTTTCAGGTTTTCATTAAGGACAGATACTGTTCCCATTA
>CAYSGP010000064.1:0-3747 GCA_964430095.1 uncultured Ignavibacteriaceae bacterium | reverse complement strand
TATCCATATGTAATTAAAATATATTTGATTTATGTGAAATAGGTACATTGCCAGCATTCCAACGATTACAAGTATTCCCCAGAAAATATAATCACTGCCGTTATACATTACATTTCTTTTTGTATCTTCAATTACTTTGCGTATGAACTGTATCTCTTCAAGTGCCTTTTTTTCGTCCATTTTATTACCTTTATAAAGTACTTTGTTTTTCAAAGTAAAACTATTATTTTCTTTTTGCAATGTCAAGTGTTAAACCAATTTTTTTTATAAATATTTTCAAGACTCTTAATTAATGATTTGTTATTCAATTGGTTATCATTTGTACAGAAGTTTCCATTTCTTGCAAAAAGACAACCATTTCAATATATTAACCACCCTATTTGTCACAATTTTTGGAGTAATGGAGCATTGGAGATTTGGAGTAATGGCTGAGTAATTGCAAAATTCCAATACTCCATTATTCCAATGTTCCATTACTCCATTGTTTTTTGCCGGGGTGGCGGAATCCCGCAGTGCGGGACAGGTTGGAGACGCACAGGACTTAAAATCCTGTGGAAATTATTTTTGATTTAGTTGATCAATAGAGTAATTGGAAAAAACTAATTCTCCTTACTCTATACTCCATACTCTTTACTGTTCTTATAAGCCGGGGTGGCGGAATTGGTAGACGCACAGGACTTAAAATCCTGTGGGAATAATGTTCCCGTGCCGGTTCGAGTCCGGCCCTCGGTACAAAAGCATTGCGGATTTCGAATTTCGGATTGCGGATTGAAAATCAAAAATCATAAATTTTAAATCGTAAATTAAAAAGCATAATTCTTAAATCCGAAATCAAATATTCGAAATCCGAAATACCCTTGGGTTCTTAGCTCAGCTGGTTAGAGCGTCTGCTTGACGTGCAGAAGGTCAAAGGTTCGAATCCTTTAGAACCCACGAAAAGAATTGCGGATTGCGAATTTCGAATTGCGGATTTAAGAATTACGATTTACGATTTGTGAAATATATTTTCGAAAATCTGAATAGCGAATTAATTCTGAAATCAAAAATCGTAAATCATTGATGTTCTTAAATCCGAAATCAAAAATCCGAAATCCGAAATAGGATTGCTACAAACATTCGGCTCTAGTCCGATTTTTTTTATTTTTAAGATTATGGATAAAATTAAAATAACATTTCCCGACGGAAGCATTAAAGAATTTGAGAAGGGAATTTCCGCATATAAAATTGCAGAATCCATTTCTCCGCAACTTGCTCAGGATGTGCTTGCTGCCGAGATTAACGGGATTGTTAGAGATTTAAATATACCGGTAAATAATAATGCCGTAATTAAGTTTTTAAAATTCGAAGATGAAAGAGGGAAGGAAGTCTATTGGCATTCAACTTCCCATCTAATGGCCCACGCGGTTCAGGAAATTTACCCCGAAGCAAAATTCGGAGTTGGTCCTGCTATTGATTCCGGCTTTTATTACGACATTGATATCAATACACAGCTCAAAGATGAAGATCTCCGGAAAATCGAACAGAGAATGGAGGAGATATCTAAAAAAAATAATCCTTTTACAAGAGAAGAAATTTCAAAGGAAGATGCGGTAAAGTTTTTTGTTGATAAAGGAGACCCGTATAAGCTTGAAATTTTATCCGAGATCGATGAAAACTCCAAAGTAATAAGTTTGTACAAAGAAGGCAGCTTTACGGATCTGTGCACCGGTCCGCATCTTCCGTCAACCGGAAAAATAAAATATGTTAAGCTCCTTAATATTTCCGGGTCATACTGGAGAGGAGACGAGCACAACAAGCAGCTTCAAAGAATATACGGCATTTCCTTTCCCAAAAAGAAAATGCTTGATGATTATATTGCATTTCTGGAAGAAGCCAAGAAACGGGATCATAGGAAGCTCGGCAGGCAGCTGGATCTTTACAGCACCCATGAGGAAGCCGGGGCAGGCTTGATTTACTGGCATCCAAAAGGTTCGCGTATACGTCTTGAGATTGAAGATTTCTGGCGGAAAGCCCACCTGGAAAACGGCTATGAAATTCTTTTTACTCCTCATATGGGTAAAGGGTGGCTTTGGGAAACCAGCGGGCATCTCGGTTTCTATAAGGAGAATATGTATTCTGAGATGAAGATTGATGAGCAGAATTATTATATCAAGCCGATGAATTGTCCGTTTCATATTCTTATTTATAAATCGAAATTAAGATCATATAAAGATCTTCCTTTACGCTGGGCTGAACTCGGCACGGTATACCGATATGAAAAAAGCGGCGTGCTTCATGGACTGTTAAGAGTTCGAGGATTTACCCAGGATGATGCACATATTTTTTGCACTCATGAAAAAATTGAAGATGAAATTGTTGAAGTGCTTCATTTCGCAAAAATGATGTGGAAAGCATTTGGGTTTGATGATCTGACCTATTATCTTGCTACTAAACCGGAAAGCGCAGTCGGTGAAGATGCTTTGTGGAATAAAGCAATTGCTTCATTAAAAAATGCGCTGGAAAATGAAGGAATTAAATACCATCTTGATGAAGGCGGTGGAGCTTTTTACGGACCAAAGATCGATATAAAAATTAAAGATGCTTTGAGGCGCGAGTGGCAGATGAGCACCATACAGTTCGATTTCAACGAGCCTGAACGCTTTGATATGAAATATATAGGCGAAGACGGGAAGGAACACCGCCCGTTTATGGTTCACCGGGCTTTGCTCGGTTCAATTGAAAGATTTTTCGGTGTATTGATTGAGCATTACGCAGGTTCTTTTCCATTATGGCTGGCACCGGTTCAGGCAGCAGTACTGCCGATATCACAAAATCATTACGATTATGCTAAAGAAATTGCCGCAAAACTGGTTAAAGAAGGGATAAGAGCAGAATTCGATGAAAGAAATGAAAAAATAGGTTATAAAATAAGAGACTGGGAGACGAATAAAATTCCATATATGCTTATATTAGGGGAAAAAGAAAAAAGTTTAGGAAATGTTTCTATAAGACAGCACAAAGCAGGTGATATCGGTTCAATGAATTTGGAAGATTTCATCCAAAAAATAAAGGAAGAAATCAGAACAAAATATTATCCAACAAATTAAGGAGGTAAATAATCGCTCAGAAAGAAGTACGTGTAAACGAAGAAATCAGGGCCTCAAAGGTGAGAGTAATAGACATTGACGGCACCCAGCTTGGAATTTTTACGGTAAGGGATGCATTAAAAAAAGCAGCTGAGAGAGGTCAGGATTTAGTTGAAATCGCACCCACGGCTCAGCCGCCTGTCTGTAAAATAATTGATTTTGGAAAATTCAGGTATGAGCAGCAGAAAAAAGAAAAGCTGCAGAGAAAAAACCAGCAGGTTACTATATTAAAGGAAATAAGGCTTCACCCTAATACAGATGTACATGATTTTGAATTTAAGCTTAAACACACTATAAATTTTCTCGAGGAAGGGAACAAAGTAAAAGTAGTTGTAATGTTTAAAGGAAGGGAGATGGCTTACACGGAAAAGGGCGAAGAGTTATTAAACAGGTTTGTCGAAAGAACAAACGAGTTAGCAAAAGTTGAAACCCCTGCAAAACTGGAAGGGAGGAGCATGAATGTGATTTTAACTCCTTCTAAGATGAAAACAAAAAAGAATTAATACAGGAAATAAAATGCCGAAAATGAAAACAAAAAGCGGAGCAGGAAAAACTTTCAGGAAGACTGCATCCGGTAAATATAAAAGAAAAAGTGCTTACAAAAGTCATATTCTGTCATCAA
>CAYSGP010000063.1:0-16602 GCA_964430095.1 uncultured Ignavibacteriaceae bacterium | reverse complement strand
GAAAGATAAACCTTCCGGTACGGCAATAATGATAAAAAATGCATTGGGAAAAGAAGTAAATATTTCTTCTCTAAGATTGGGAAATGTTGTAGGCGAACATTCAGTTTCTTTCGGAGGACTTGGTGAAACGCTGACAATTACACATTCCGCCCTTTCTAGAAGAACCTTTGCCGATGGTGTGCTGAAGGTAGTCGAGTTTATTCAGAATAAGAAAAAAGGAGTCTATACTATAAAAGATGTATTAGCATAAAATTTTTTTTGGGAGGAAATAAATGGATTCTTACGAAATAATTAATTACATCGCAAAAGCTGAAAAGAAAACTCCGGTCAAAGTATATTTAAAAGGAGATCTGAAAAAAATAGACTTTTCCGGCTTGGAATTTTTCGGCGGGAAGAAATTTGGTATCCTATTCTGCGAACATAAGATTTTTACTAAACTCTATGATGAGAATAAGGAAAATATCAGCAGCTTCAGATTAGAGCTGGACAGAAGAAATTCCGCTGTTCCTTTAGCTGATTTAACAAAATTTAACGCCAGAATCGAACCTGGAGCAGTTATCAGGGAGTTCGCCGAGATTGGAGACAACTGCGTTATAATGATGGGTGCGGTAATAAACATAGGTGCGGTGATCGGGGAAAAAACAATGATTGATATGAATGTGGTAGTGGGAGGAAGAGTAATTGTTGGAAAAAATTGTCACATCGGAGCCGGAGCGGTACTAGCCGGAGTAGTAGAGCCGCCAAGTGCGGATCCCGTAATTATTGGGGATAATGTTTTGGTTGGTGCAAATGCAGTAATTCTGGAAGGTGTCAAAGTGGGAAATGGAGCTGTTGTGGCGGCAGGTTCAATTGTGGTGAAAGATGTTGAAGATCATACAGTTGTTGCAGGTGTACCGGCAAAAGTTCTGAAAAAAGTTGATGAAAAAACAGAACGCAAAACTCAGCTGGTTCAAGAATTAAGAAACTTATAAGGCGAATGAATTTAATCGTTCAGAAATACGGCGGCAGCTCGGTAGCGGATGCAGACAAAATAATGAAAATCGCAGAGATAATAGCTGCAGTAAAAGAACAGGGTTACAATGTGGTTGTTGTTGTTTCAGCTATGGGAAAGACGACCAACCAATTAATTGAAATGGCAAATAAGATATCTAAAAATCCTCCCCGGCGTGAAATGGATATGCTCCTGAGTACCGGCGAAAGAGTATCAATGGCGGTATTGTGCATTGCATTAAACGAGCTGGGGATTGATGCAATTTCCCTTACAGGTTCACAATCGGGGATTATTACTAATGATCGTCATAATGATGCAAGAGTAATTGAAGTAAGACCTTTCCGGGTGCAGGATGAACTTGAAAAAGGAAAAGTAGTTGTAATCGGCGGATTCCAGGGAGTAAGCTATAAAAGGGATATAACAACCTTGGGACGCGGAGGTTCGGATACATCTGCAGTAGCGCTAGCGGCAGCATTGAACGCCGAAAGATGCGAGATCTACTCGGACATAGACGGCGTTTACACTTCCGATCCTGCGATGATTAAGGAAGCAAAACATCTTCCGATCGTTTCCTACCAGCAGATGCAGGAGATGAGCCAGGCGGGTGCGAAGGTATTAAATGCGCAGGCGGTTCAATTTGCAAAGGATGCGCAGATTGCAATCTATGCACGAAGCACTTTTCAACCCGGGAGAGAAACTGTTGTAAGACAATTATCCCCTGAAATTCCTAGGGGAGTTAAAGCAGTTGTTTATGAAAAAGACATTGTCAGGGTTGTGCTTCATTCAAAAAATATAATTGAAAATTTCAACCGCCTTGCAAAATTTTTTGAAGATAAGCAGATACCGATAAAGGAATTAAATCTCTCTGAGAGCAGCAATGAGAAATCTAAAGTTTCTTTTATAATTTCATTAAGCAATGTTTATGCGTGGGAAAGCGTAAAAGATGAATTAATTAAAATTTTTGGTAAAGAAATTGAATTTAATCAGCAGCTCGGTACGGTTTCTTTAATCGGAGAAGGTTTGAATAGAGACAATACAATTCTTTTAGATACTATAAATCTTTTAAATAAAGAAAAAATTGAAATAAAGGGAATTACAACAACTTCTTTCAGGATCTCTTTATTAATTAATAGAGAAATAGTTGAAAGCTGTGTTAAAATCTGTCATAAAAAATGGATTGAAGAATCTGTAGAATTACAGGATTAAAATGAATATTGTTGTACAAAAATACGGAGGCAGTTCTGTTGCTGATACTGAGAGAATAAAAAATGTTGCGGACAGAATCGCCGGGAAAATAAGGGAGGGATCTAAAGTAATTGTTGTTGTTTCCGCAATGGGTAAAACCACAGACAACCTGATTAAGCTTGCAAAGGAAATTACTCCGAATCCGGATCCCAGGGAAATGGATATGCTCCTATCGACCGGCGAGCAGGTGTCTGTTTCACTGCTGTCGATTGCTTTATCAGATACGGGCATCAAGAGCAAATCTTTAAATGCATTCCAGGCGGAAATCATTACAACCGGAAATTTCACAAATGCCAGAATAAAGAATTTCAATAAGGAAAAAATATTAAGCTTTATGAACAGTCATGATGTTCTGGCAGTAACAGGTTTCCAGGGAATTACTGAAGACGGAGAACTGACGACCTTGGGAAGAGGCGGATCAGATACATCTGCAGTTGCCCTGGCTGCAGCACTCGGAATTGACTGCGAAATATTCAGTGATGTTGCCGGGATCTATACGGTTGATCCGAAACTTTACCCGGCGGCAAAAAAAGTAAAACAGATTGCCTATGATGAAATGCTGGAGATGGCGAGCCTGGGGGCAAAGGTCCTGCACAGCAGGTCGGTGGAGATTGCAAAGAAATTCGGAATTAAAATTTACTGCGGTTCATCTTTTAACAACGAGGAGGGAAGTTACGTGGTTGACGAGAATGAAATAATTGAGCAGCCCGTAGTAACCGGGATGAGCGTTATTGCAAACGAGGCACAGGTAATAATTGATAAGCTTCCAGTGGATTACACCTTAGTCAAAAAATTGTTTGAGAAAACAGCCGAAGCGGGATTGAATGTTGACATGATTTCAATTATTAACCACGAGCAGCATCTTACGATATCTTTTACAATTCTTGAAGAAAGAAAAGAGCAGCTTGAATCCGAGCTGAATAAGGTCCTAAGCGAGCTTAAAGGATGGAACATCGAATACCACCTGGGATTTATTAAGCTGTCAATTGTCGGTATCGGTATGCGTTCCGGGATTGGTGTTGCATACAGGTTTTTCAAAGCCCTTGAGAATATCCCGATAAAACTTGTAACTACATCGGAGATAAAAATTTCATCATTAATTGATGAAAATTTTCAGCAGGAAGCAGTAAATGCTTTGGCGAAAGAATTCAATTTGTAATTAGACTAAGTAAAAGTTTAGGCTGCAATTGACAAATAATTATTTATGTATTAGTTTTGTTAGGAATTTATGAAAAATAAAAAAACATATCCAACCACAACTACAATGAAGCCCGCTCCCGGAGGCTGAAGTTGGTTTGATATGTTTAAATTAAAATATTAGAAACCGGCTTCAGAAAAAAAGCCGGTTTTTTCTTTTAAATCGTATCATAGATTAATAATCTGCGATACTAAAAAGGCAGAAAAATGAAAATCCTGAAATTCGGCGGTTCCTCAATCGGCAGTCCCGATAGAATAAATAATGTAGTTGAGATAGTTAAAAACTCAAAGAAAGAGAGCGGAAAAATTGCCGTAGTATTTTCGGCATTCCACGGAATAACCGATAAGCTGATTACATTAAGCAAGCTGGCCGCAAAAGGAGATCAGGCTTATTTAGATCTGTGCAAAGAGATTGAAGAGATTCATCTGAATACTATAAAAAAAATAATTTCAGTTAGGAATCAAAGCAGCGTTCTTACGCATGTAAAGCTTACACTTAATGAGCTGGAAGATGTAATTCACGGAGTTTATCTTGTTAAAGAACTTTCGCTTCGTACGCTAGATTTCATCATGAGCTTCGGGGAAAGAATTTCGGCATATATAATTTCAAAAGTATTTGAGGATCGCAATATTGAATCGGAATTTCTGGATTCCCGGGACTTGATAATTACTGATCCAACCTATGGCAGCGCGAGGGTTATTTTTGATCAAACCAATGAAAAAATTAAAGAATATTTCGATGAGCACCTGCCGGCCGGCAAGGCAGGCAAAAAGCTTCAAATTATCACCGGATTTATTGCTTCATCATTAGAAGGCCAGACAACTACTTTAGGCAGAGGCGGCTCCGATTACACCGCTTCCATTTTTGCTGCCGCATTAAAGGCTAAAGAAATTGAGATCTGGACAGATGTCGATGGTGTTCTAACTGCAGATCCTAAAAAAGTAAAAAAAGCTTTTTCCATTAAGAGCCTGACTTATGAAGAAGCAATGGAATTATCCCACTTTGGAGCAAAGGTAATTCATCCTCCGACAATGCAGCCGGCTTTAAATAAGAAAATTCCCATCAGGATAAAAAATACTTTCAACCCTTCATTTGATGGAACAATTATTTCCGAAAAAGGAGATTCAAAAAATTTTTCGATCAAAGGAATCTCTTCAATTGATGATATTGCACTGCTGAGGATTCAGGGAAGCGGAATGATAGGCGTGGCAGGAATTGCGAGGAGAATTTTCGGCGCGCTTGCGGCTAAAAAAGTCAGCGTTATTTTAATTTCTCAGGCTTCCTCCGAGCATTCAATCTGCTTCGCGGTTCTGCCCCAATACTCAGAAGATGCTAAGAGAGCAATTGAGGATGAACTCCGTTTCGAAATTAAAGACAAGCTGGTCAGTGAAATACTCACCGAAAAGAATCTTTCCATCATTGCTGTTGTAGGCGAGAATATGAGGAAAACTCCCGGTATTTCCGGGAAAGTTTTTCAGGCATTAGGAAGGAACGGCATAAATGTGGTCGCTATTGCACAGGGCTCTTCCGAACTTAACATATCTGCTGTAGTCCCTAAAGTTGATGAAGAAAAAGCTTTAAATGCGTTGCACGACGCATTCTTCCTTACTACTTCCAAAACCGTTAATATCTTTCTTGTCGGAACCGGATTAATAGGTTCAACTTTGCTGAAGCAGATCAATCACCAGAAAAATTATTTATCGGAAGAATATAATCTCTCGTTCAAAGTAATTGCAATTGCAAACAGCAAAAAGATGGTCTTTGATACAAACGGATCCGATACAGATAATTGGAAGGAAACTCTCCGGGAAAAAGGAAGCAAGACTAACCTGGATAAATTTGTCGAGAGTATGAAAAGTTTAAATTTGCCGAACAGTATTTTTGTCGACTGCACGGCAAGTGAAGAAGTTACTTTGTACTATACGGATATTTTGAAATCGGCTATCTCGGTTGTTACTCCGAATAAAAGAGCAAATTCAAAAGATTATAGTTTCTACCAGAGTACAAAAGATGCAGCTCGGAAACATAACGTAAGGTTCTTGTATGAAACAAATGTCGGAGCCGGTCTGCCGATTATCGGGACATTAAAGGATCTTGTATCCAGCGGAGACAGGGTTGATAAAATTGAAGGTGTATTATCCGGTACCTTGAGTTATATTTTTAATTCTTTTGCGGAGAATAAGAAGTTCAGCGATATAATCAAAGAAGCAAAGGAGAAAGGCTATACTGAACCGGATCCCAGGGAAGATTTAAATGGACTTGATGTCGCCAGAAAGCTTCTTATACTTGCAAGGGAAATTGGACTGTCCATGGAATTAAAAAATATTAAAGTGCAGAATTTAATTCCTGTTCCGGCAAGAAATACAAAATCGATAGACGAGTTCTTTAAGATATTAAAAGACTACGACTGTGAATTTGAGGAATTAAGAAGAAAAGCAGACCAGAATGGAAAAGTCCTCCGCTACGTAGCACGCCTCGAAAACGGATCGGCAAATATTGGTCTGGAGGAGGTTTCAAAAACTCATCCGTTTTATTTTTTGACGGAAAGCGATAATATTTTTGCATTTACAACCAAGCATTATAAAGACAGGCCGATAGTTGTTAAAGGCCCCGGAGCCGGTCCGGACGTTACTGCGGCGGGAGTCTTTGCAGATATAATTAGAATCGCACATTATTTAGGTTAATTGCATTAAATTTAATAAGATAAAAAGCTGAATAAAATAAATTTGAGGACACAATGACTCTAAAAAATAAAATACCGGTAGGAATTCTGGGAGCAACGGGAAGCGTAGGACAAAAATTTGCAGAGCTTCTTGCTCATCATCCGTGGTTTGAAGTAAAGGAGCTTGCCGCATCGGAAAGATCGGCAGGCAAATTATATAAGCATGCCGCAAACTGGATTTTAAATTCCGAAATGCCGAAAGAGCTGGCTGAAGTAACCGTAAAGAACTGCGAACCGAATTTAAATTGTAAAATAGTGTTCTCCGGTTTGGATTCGAGCATTGCAGGCGAAGTTGAGCTGGCGTTTGCAAAAGCAGGCTATGTCGTTGTGTCGAATTCAAAGAACCACAGGATGGATCCGGATGTCCCTTTGCTCGTGCCTGAAATAAATCCCGATCACCTGAAATTAATTGAGAAGCAGAATTTTAACGGAGGCTGCATTGTTACAAACCCCAACTGCTCAACGATAGGATTAGCGATAGCATTAAAACCATTACATGATATTTTCGGCTTGGAGGCAGTAAATGTAGTAACCATGCAGGCTTTGTCAGGCGCAGGTTATCCCGGAGTTGCAAGTCTTGATACAATTGATAATGTAATACCTTTTATCGGCGGAGAAGAAAATAAAGTAGAAACTGAGCCCTTAAAAATTCTCGGGACACTTAAAAATAATTATACTCAATACATTGATTTAAAAATCAGCGCCCAATGCAATAGGGTCTCCGTTGTAGATGGGCACCTGGAATGCGTCCAGGTAAACCTTAAAACGAAAGCGGATGAAAAAGAAATTATTGAAGCATGGAGGAACTTTTTAGGCGAACCTCAGAAAATGAATCTGCCGACGGCTCCTTTACGTCCTATATATTACTTCGATGAAGAAAAATATCCGCAGCCCAGAATTCACCGGAGCCTCGATAAAGGAATGGCCGTATCGATTGGCAGATTGAGAAAAGATAATTTATTCGATTACAAATTTGTAATCTTATCGCACAATACTGTAAGAGGCGCTGCAGGAGGTGCATTGTTATGCGCAGAATTGATGAAGGGTAAAGGTTATTTTGATCAATTTTTAAAAGAAAAATCAAAAGAGGCAGTCAACCATGGAATCAATTAAAAATGTTGCAATACTAGGCGGCGGAAACATAGGCCTTTCTATAGCCGGCGGGCTTGTAAATTCCAAGCTTTTTCCTCCAAAAAATATTTTTATTACAAGAAGAAGAATAGAAGCTCTTAAGGATTTAGCCGCAAAAGGATATAATATTCTTCTGGATAATAAAGCCGCCGTAAAGAATTCCGATTTGATTATCGTCTGTGTACAGCCGCAGCAGCTGAATGAATTATTGAGTGAAATATGTTCTTCCGTTGATCCTCAAAGACATATTTTGATTTCCGTGGTTTCAGGAGCTTCAATAAAAGCAATTAAAGAGCAGCTTGGCAAAGAAATTAATATAATAAGAGCGATGCCGAATACCGCAATTGCAATACAGGAATCGATGACTTGTTTATCTGCAGCAAACAAGGAAAATGAAGCTTTAATAATTGCGGAAAAAATATTTTCTTCTGTGGGGAAGACTTTGATAATTGATGAAGCATTGATGATTCCTGCAACAGCTTTATGCGCCTGCGGAATTGCTTTTTTCCTCCGTGCAATAAGGGCAGCATCACAAGGAGGAATTGAAATTGGATTTCATTCCGAGGAAGCTCTTTTAATGTCTGCACAGACCGCTAAAGGCGCCGCCGCATTATTATTAGGCAGCGAAATGAATGGGAAAACAGAAGCGCATCCTGAAAGAGAAGTTGATAAAGTAACAACACCGAGAGGCTGTACAATTTCAGGCCTTAATCAGATGGAACATTATGGCTTCAGTTCCGCGCTGATCAGGGGAATTGTCACTTCGGCGGAAAAAGCAGCAAAACTGTACAAAATAGATTAATGGAAAATTACGCAACAGCAGAATACTTTTTATAAGCGGCGGCAAGCTTAGTATCATATTTGTTTGCTTCATATCCTGCACCGTTATAGCGGGATGCAAATCTAGCCCAGTCGAAGTTTTTAAGGTACTTTACAAGGCCTTCAGATTCAATAAACTTTCCGAATGCCATGAGATGGTTTCTTTCCGATTGATAATGAGCATCGACAAAATCTTTTACCGTGCTGTAACCCACTTTCGGATAGTGATACCCCATTATCTGGAATATTCCCCATGAAGCAGATTCGAGCGCGGCATCTTCATTTATTTTCTTTGCTCTTTCAAGCCTGTCGTATTCGGCCGGACCTCCTTTGTAAAATTCCTTAGTCCATTTAGGATATAAAATATCTTCATTCCCGGTAACAAAGTTTTTCGGTTCAACATTTTTACTTTTAAGCTGCTTCCAGAAAACGTGTCCCTCAAACAATATTTTAGGTCTTCCGTCAGTAAGGAATCCTCTTCCGCTCGATTCAACTTCATAAACGCTTTTCACCGCTGCAGCGGGAATGCCAAGCTGTGCGGCTAAATCATTCAAATCCTGTTCGGAAAGATATTTGCTTTGCATTGTTGCAAAAGTATCCGCAGAAAGATTCTGAAGAATTGTCCATGTCTTTGTACCCGCAATACCGTCGGATATCAGATTATTTTTCAACTGGAAATCTTTTACCGCATTCTCGGTACTCTTCCCGAAAACTCCGTCTGCAGCAACATCGAAACCTTTCTTCTGCAGCAGCTCCTGGAGGAGCCGGACAGAATCCCCTTTGGCATTTAATTTTAAAAGATTCATAAAATCCCTCCTATAATTTTATTAAAAAAGATCTGAAATATTATTTGTTAGCTGAAATTATTCTGATGGAAGTTAAATGATGATCATCATGCTCGCACATAAAGTAAACCCAATCAACAATTCTCATTTTCTGCTTCAGTCTTGGGTGGAGAGAAATAATACCTATTTCTGATTCATCTAGTTTTTCCAGTCTCTTGACAAGCGATTCTCTTGCTTTCCTGAACTTCAATAATAAATCATTAATCCGTTTTGAATTGTAATTTGCTTCGTCGGTGGCTCTGTTAGTTATATCTGCAGGAGATAATTCTTCGGCTCTTTTTAGGAAATCATCTATTCTTCTTTCCCCTAATTCTTCTAAATCAATCAGGTGACCGGCATGTTCCTGGATTGACCACTTGTTATTTATTTTTTTCGTCAGGTGTTCTTTTGATAATCCTTTTACCAGCTCTTCAAGTCTTGCCGGAGTTCCTCTGAACCTTTCGAGCACCGTAGGAAATATTACGGCAGGGAAGTTGAAATCAAATTTTCTTTCAACCCAATTAATTTGTTTCAGCATTTTTTTATTCATTTAGATACTGGAATTTTGGTAAATTCAAAAGAAAAATCAATAATCCTATCTTATAGATGACACAGTTAATACATAGTTCAAAAAAATGATCAAGTTCTTGACATGAGAGAATTTAAATACTATTTTGAAAAACGATTTTAATAGTTCTTTATATAATTAAAAAAGCTCTTATCGAGAAAGGTTGAGGGAACAGGCCCTGCGAAACCTTAGCAACCGCCCCGGTTTAACCGGGGGTCATGGTGCTACCTCCTGCCCTCCCGGTTACGGGAATGGGAAAGATGAGAGAAGATGTTTTTATAGAAACCTCTTCGAGTAATCAATCCCGGAGAGGTTTTTTGTTTTAAATAGTTTTTTTAGAAAAGATAATGTCTGTATAAATGAAAATATTAAGAATTTTAATAACATAAATGAAAGGATAAATATATGAGCACAAACGGAAAACAGCGCAATTACAAATTCGAAACGCTGCAGCTGCACGCAGGTCAGCAGCCGGATCCGGCTACAAACGCCCGTGCAGTACCAATTTACCAGACTACTTCTTACAACTTTAATGATGCACAGCATGCTGCCGATCTTTTTGCTTTGCAGAAGTTCGGGAATATTTACACCCGTATAATGAACCCGACAACCGATGTTTTTGAGAAAAGGATTGCCGCATTGGAAGGCGGTGCTGCAGCTCTGGCTGCTTCATCAGGACAAGCTGCACAATTGCTTGCGATAACCACTATAGCTCAAGCCGGTGAAAATATTGTTTCTACAAGTCTGCTTTACGGAGGTACTTACAACCAGTTTAAAGTCACTTTTCCGCGATTGGGCATCAATGTTAAATTCGTGGATGGAGACAATCCGGCAGATTTTGAAAAACTAATTGATTCGAAAACCAAAGCATTATTCATTGAAACAATCGGAAATCCGAAGTTAAATGTACCCGATATTAAAGCAATTTCGGCGGTAGCTCATAAACACGGAATTCCATTGATAGTGGACAATACTTTCGGTGCTGCCGGTTTTCTTGCCAGACCGATAGAACATGGTGCGGATATAATAGTATCCTCAGCAACAAAATGGATCGGCGGACATGGAACTTCAATCGGCGGGGTTATTGTAGATTCAGGTAATTTCGATTGGGGGAACGGGAACTTCCCTATTTTCACCGAACCATCCCCGGGTTATCACGGCCTGAATTTCAATGAAGTTTTCGGAAAGGGTTCGCAATTCGGGAATATAGCATTTATTATAAGAGCAAGAGTAGAAGGATTGAGAGATCTCGGACCTGCATTAAGTCCGTTTAATGCATTTCTTTTTCTCCAGGGATTGGAAACCTTATCTCTAAGAATCGAAAGACACTCACAAAACGGATTGGCATTAGCAAAATGGCTGGAGAAACATCCGGATATCGAATGGGTCTGGTATCCCGGTTTGGAAAGTCATCCGTATCATGCCAATGCAAAAAAATATCTTAGGCAGGGATTATTCGGATCAATACTGGCATTCGGAATCAAAGGCGGTATTGAAGCAGGGAAAGCATTTATCAACAATGTGAAACTTTCAAGCCTGCTCGCAAATGTGGGAGATGCAAAAACACTTGTAATACACCCTGCATCTACTACTCATCAGCAGCTCTCGGAAAAAGAGCAGCATGACGCAGGCGTACTCCCCGAAATGGTCAGAGTATCTGTCGGGCTGGAGCATATCGATGATATTATCGAAGACTTCGATATAGCTATTAAAGCTGCTTTAAAATCTGCAGCAACTGTTTGATAAAAACTTGTTCTTTAAGGAAGGATTAAACAATCTTAATTCAAAAAATTTTAGGAGTAGAATCCTGCTGCCTGTATTCATCCGATATAGGCAGTATACTTCCTTTATTCACGGATTTCTAATTTCAAAAAAAATCTTTATATGGCAACAAAAACAACCGAATCAGTTGAACTTGCGGCGAAAACCAAATTTAAAGTACTATTTAAAGATAAGCCTCTGGTACTTGAATGCGGCAGCCTCCTTTCGCCCGTGGAAACGGCTTATCAAACATACGGAAAGCTGAACAGCAGGGGAACGAATGCTGTTCTCATATGTCATGCACTCACTGGGAATGCACACGCCGCCGGAATTATTTCTGAGGAAGAATTAAATGATGAGTTAATTAAAAATTCCGAAAGCAATAAATTTCTGTATAAATATAATAAAATGTTTTTAGGGAAACCGGGCTGGTGGGATCCGCTTATCGGACCGGGAAAAATTTTTGATACGGAAAAATATTTTGTAATCTGCTCCAACTTTATTTCAAGCTGCTACGGTTCAACAGGACCGGCAAGTATTAATCCTGCCACCGGGAAAAAATTCAATTTCACTCTTCCGCTTATTACTGTAAGAGATATGGTCAGGGTACAATATGAATTACTAAGATCTCTCGGTGTAAATAAGCTGGTTACAATCTCAGGAGGATCATTAGGAGGCATGCAGGTCCTTGAATGGGCTTTGATGTATCCTGATTTTACCGAAACCATTATTCCGATTGCAACTGCAGCCAAACATTCTGCCTGGTGCATAGCTTTAAACGATGCAGCTAGAGATGCCGTAAAAAATGATCCGGTTTGGAATAACGGGAATTATTCCGAGCAGCCTCTCAATGGTTTAAGTCTTGCCAGAAAAATTGCAATAATCAGCTATAGAAGCGATATCTCTTTTAAGCAGAAATTTAATAGGGAGAGAAAGAATTCTTCTTTGAACTACTACGATAGAAAAAATGTTTTCCAGATTGAAAGTTATTTAACTCACCAGGGAGAAAAATTGGTACACCGTTTTGATGCCAACAGTTATCTGTATATCTCTCATGCCATGGATCTGCATGATGTAAGTTTCGGAAGGGGTAAAATTGATGAGGTTCTCGGAAGTATAAAAGCCAGAACACTTAATATCGGAATTTCTACCGACATCCTATACCCTGCTAACGAACAAATAGAAATTTCATCAATGATTCCCGGATCAAAATATGCTGAAATAAATTCAATCCACGGACACGATGCTTTTCTAATCGAGTTTGATCAGCTAAGTAAAATTATCGGGGATTTTTTAGAGTAGATTCTTCAGCAGATCTATTTACATATCATCAAAAAAACTCAGCTGATCCGAATTAATTATTGAATCAAAAGATTCTCCGAGAAGACCCATGACGGAATCGGTAATTGGCTTCAGCTGCTTATCTATATAATGCTGGTAATCGATATTGCGGGGATTGAGCTCAACCGGAACGGGACCGCTCCTTGTAATAATGTATCTTACAACAGCCTCACTTGTTGAAAGCATCCTTGCGGCTCTTACCTGCGGAGGAATATTTTTCGTATAATCGGACATATCTTTTCTTAATCTTTTACGGTATACAAGTTTATCGTTCAGTTCGCCTTTCCTGATTCGGCTTACAACATCCCGGATCCAGTTGTGAATTTCTTTATTTGTAAATATCCTTTCATACAATTCCATCTGAAACTCTTTAGCGAGCTTTGTCCAGTCTGAGCGGACAAACTCCATTCCCACGAATTCGAATATTTCTTTATCATCCGTAACCCGCATGCCTGCATATCTTTTTTTGGCACCGGTCTCCCCTTTGCGCAACATTGTGATTATAAATTTTGAATAATACTTTTCAAATTCAATTTCAAGGAATGATTCGACCCTGAATGCTGCTTCAAGCTTTTCCTTTAGGTGGAAATTCAATTCGGAAGCTAATCTCCTGCCGGCGGCCTCAGCATTTTCCGCCTCCCCTTCTTTAAGCTTAATAAAGAGTGAATCAGTATCTCCGTAAATTATAACATACCCGTTTTTCTCTAGATATTCTTTACATTCAAGGAGAAGCCACTTTCCTGTTCCCGTAATTGCAGAAGGTAGATCGGGATGATAAAAGCGGCAGTTATATGAACCCATTACACCGTAAAAGCTGTTCATCAAAATTTTTATCGCCTGGGAAAGCGGCTTATCTTTTTTTCTATTAGCTTCGGCACGTCTTTCCATAAGCTCAGCAATAAAATCAGGCAGAATATGATTGGTGGATGAAAAAATATACCCGTCAGGAGTATAAATAGAATTTTCATGCATCAAGAGCCTGGATAATGGATCAATTTTAAAGGTGCGTATAATTGTGGGATACAGGCTTTTAAAATCGAGCAAAATTATATCCTGGTAAATTCCGGGCTTGGGATCGAGAACATGTCCTCCTGCGGAATGCTGAAGTGTTTCCAGATCCTTGATATTTGGTGCAGCATATCCTTTCTTATGAAGCCTGGGAAGATAGAAATGATCAAAAGCCGCGCTCATAAATCCAAGCTGATCCAGGAATAAACCGGAGAGCTGAGCCCGTTTTAAGGAAAGATCTATAATTCCGATTTTGTTAAAAATTGCAGTAACCAATTCTGCATCTTTAATATTATATTCAGCAAGTTTTATTTTATCATCTCTAAAAAGGCGCTCAATCTCGAATACTTTATTGCGGGAAGGTGCAATTAATTTTCCCTCTCCCAGAATTTCCTGTGCAACGGTTTCCAATTTATAATCGTCAAAAGTAAAGAAAGCCGCACGCAGAGCAGCAGGCCCGTCGATTACAATTCTTCCAGGAACGGAGACAAAATACCCTCCGATTTTTCTTTTTCTTAAAATGAGCTTGCTCTCATTCCTGGATAGATCAAAATTGATATTAAGTCTGCTGCATTTCTTTTCTAAGAATAAAATATCAAAACCCACAACATTCCAGCCTATAATAAAATCGGGATCTTTTTCTTTAATCCATTCAAAGAATGCTGACAGCAGTTCTTTTTCCGATTGATAAAAAAGAATATACTCAGGCGCATCCTTTTGCAATTCGCCAAGCATAAAGACAATCTTTTTTTCATTCGATTTTTCAGAAAGATGAACCCCGATTGAATAAAGATGACCATCTCTTCCCGTTTCGATATCTATTGAAGCAATGCAAAAATCCGGAGGAGCGCTGCTGCAGTAAGCCATTTCCGGATTAAGAAATGTCAGAAGTTTTCCCTTAGGAACGGCATCCCCGGAAATTTTTGCCTGGACATTAATCATTTTCTCCATTAAAAATCTTTTTACCGGGTCTATGTCTGCTTCATAAGTAGAAATCTTGAGCCGGTGCAGCTCTTCATCGGCATTTCTCAGTTCGCGTTGAGAAGGAAAATAGAGAGCATCAAGATTTTTACCGGTAAATGATTTCAGCACTGTTCTTTTTTTTAAGGCTCCCCTGAGAATCTCAATTTCCAGCGGAACTTTTTCAACAAAAAAAACAGGTTTAAAATCATTAATAATTATTTCGACAGGTCCGTACTCATTAGATTTCCCGATGAACCTCAATTCATTTTTTCCATTGATATCTCGCCAGTCGCCGGTTAAAAGAAATATCTCGGTAGTAATCATTTTAATAATATCCTAAGATGATACAAATCAAAGATAAAACATTCATATAAAAAGATGAAGATGAATACTTACATGCAAGAAAATTTTACATACATTATGGAAAAAATTCGGACGTCACCGATTAAGACGGGAATAAAAAATCAAAATAAATGTTTTATAATGGCATAAATTTGGTAAAAGGCAGTGCAAAATATAAGGAGGATTTGATGGGAGTTGTTGAAATCGGAGTAGTAGTATATTTAGGTATTTTGATACTATTAGCAATGAAAAGTTCAAGGAAAGTAGCGAGACAATTAAATAAATTGTCCAAGAATTAAAAATAGAATTACATTCCATAAAAAAAAAGTCCCACTTGCGGGACTTTTTTAATTAGATATTTTTTGTTCAGATATGTTCTTCCAGGCTTTTCTTGATTTCCTCTCTTTTAGCTTTAGTTTCATCGATTATTTCCTCGATAATATATTCCTTTGAATCCTTTGCATGGGTGAAAATTATTATCTCCGCAACCAATCCAATTGCAAAGAGTTGAATCCCAAAAACAATTAAAAGAATACTTACCAGCACAATAGGTTTATCAGCCAGACCCTCCCCGCCAAATATTCTCAGCCAAAATAAATACAATGAAAGTGCAAATCCGGCAGTAAAGATAACAATCCCGGGGAATCCGAAGAACCTGAGAGGTTTGCGAGTAAATTTTATTAAGAAAAATATTGAGATTAGATTAACAAGCCTATCAGTATAATGGCCCAGAGAGTAAACCCTTTTAGAAAGTCCTTCACGCAGCGGCTGAACATCTATCTCCTTAACTCTGTAACCGTACCGGTTTGCCAAGAGAGGAAGGAATCTGTTTTGATCGCCGTATATATAAACATTATGGAGAATTTCTCTTTTAAAAGCGCGGGCATAGCATCCCAGGTCGTGATAAGCAATTCCCAGAGATAATTTAATAAGATAATGAAAAACCTTTGCCTGCAGGTTGTGAAGGATATTTCCCATTCGTTTTGTCCTGCGGCAAATAACCATGTCGGAGTCTTTTAGAGAATCAATTAATTTAGGGATATCGCTTTCATTAATCTGCTGGTATGAAGAAAGAGTTAGTATAATTCTCCCGGAAGCACTTTCAAACCCGGCGTTCAAAGCGGTTGCATCACCGAACCATCTCCCAAGCCTGATAACTTTTATATTCTCACCAGTATTTAAAAGATTATTCAATTCCGAATTTATGCCGGCGGAATCTCTATCGGTAACATAAATAAACTCATAGTTCATGTTTGTCTGCTCAAGTCCTTTTTTATACCGGTAATATAGATCGGGAATTTTATCGTGCGCATGCAGATCGGTTATTGAAATTATTACCGATATATCTGTTAAATTGCTCATATTAAACCTAAAATTTTTAAGCTGTAAATTTATCTTGTTTTTAAAAGCTTGTCTATTTTTATATCGCCGCTTTTATAAATCAAGTCGCTGATGATTCCCATGAAAGTCAGGAAGACGCTTAAAGATCCGAATAAAATTCCGATACCCATTAGGGTAACAATTGTATCGCCGGGATTATAAAGAACATCGATCAAAGCATAAATAAAAGTCAGGAGACAGATTATTCCGGAGAGTATTGCAAAAACTCCAAATCCGTATAAAGGAAGATGAAAGAAAGTAAATATAATTTTCAATGCCGTCATATCAATAAGAACCTTATAGATTCTT
>CAYSGP010000062.1:0-4844 GCA_964430095.1 uncultured Ignavibacteriaceae bacterium | reverse complement strand
TGTGCGGCTAATTTATCTCTGAATTCAATTGTTTCCGGAAAGTTATGCCCGGTATCAATATGAACTAAGGGAAACGGGAAGTTCCCGGGACGGAAAGCTTTCTCGGCTAGTCTTACCAATGTAATCGAGTCCTTCCCGCCGGAAAATAACAGTGCAGGGCGTTTAAATTGTCCGGCAACTTCTCTTAAAATGTGAATCGATTCCGCTTCTAGTATATCCAGATGATCCAAAAAATATTTGTTCATAGTATTGTTTCATTTTTTAAAGTCAAAAGTCAAAATTCAAAATGTAAATATTTTCGACTTTTGACTTTTGACCTTTGACTTTTGACTTGACGAAGCATGCAGACCGCATTCCTTCTTTGAATTGTCCTCCCACCACCATCTGCCCGATCTAAAATCTTCACCTTCCTGAACGGCTCTTGTACAGGGTGCACAGCCGATGCTTATAAATCCTTTATCATGAAGAGAGTTGTACGGTACATTGTTGTCCTTTATATATTTTTTTACATTAATAAAACTCCATTCAAATAGAGGATGATATTTAAATATTTTATATTGATCATCCCATTCAAGATTCAACATTTCTTTCCTGCTGTCAGATTGTTCGGCACGGATCCCTGTAATCCAGAGCTGTTTTCCTGCTAAAGCTCTCTTCAAAGGTTCAACTTTTCTGATGAAGCAGCATTCTTTTCTATTCTCAACCGATTCATAAAAGCTGAAAGGTCCTTTTTCATTCACAAGCTTTTCGACTTTTGAATTCTCCGGGAAAAATATTTTGATCTTTCTTTCATACCGTCCATTTGTTTTATTCAGAACGGAGTAGGTCTCGTTAAATAATCTTCCTGTATCTATTGTGAAAATCTCTATAGGCAGATCATTTGAGAAAATGAAGTGAGTAATTACCTGATCTTCTAAACCAAGACTGCTGGAAAAAACAATCTTTCCGCCGAATATTCCGGATAGAATCCTTAATGACTCTTCAACTGATTTATTATCAACTATACTTAATAATTGATTTAAACTATAATTCATACTATACCTTATTAAAAATCTTAATGTTATTATTTCCTCCCCCTTTGGGCCTGCCTGCCGGCAAGGCAGGGGAGACAGAGGGGGCTTTTGACTTTTGCAGAGCCTGCTCAACGTCTTCAATTATATCTTGTATATTTTCCAAACCGACCGATAGTCTCATGAGTCCAGGCGTAATTCCAACTGCAGCTCTTTCTTTTTCTGTTAGACTAGAATGAGTTGTTGACTTTGGATGAGTGATGGAGCTTCTGGTATCGCCCAAATTCGGTGTCCTGGAAATAATTTTAAGTGAATCCATAAATTTTTCTGCACGTTCGTATCCTCCTTTAACTGAAAATGTTACTATTGCTCCGCCCAATTTCATCTGCTTCTTCGCTAAAGAGTATTGAGGATGAGTCGGAAGAAAAGGATACAACAAAAACTCCAATTCATTATTGTCTTTAAAGTATTCGGAAAACATCAAAGCGTTTTCGGAATGTCTTTCCATTCTTACGGCAAGTGTTTCCAGGCTTTTTGAGAGTATCCAGGCATTAAAGGGAGAGAGAGATGAACCGGTCTGCCGGGCAAAGAATTCTATTTCCATCAATAATTCTTTTTTACCGACAACTACTCCTCCAAGCACTCTCCCCTGCCCGTCGATAAATTTTGTCGCCGAGTGAGTGATCAGGTCGGCACCAAAATCCGCCGGTGTTTGCAGGATTGGAGTAGCGAAGCAATTATCTACATTTAATATCAGCTTGTATTTTTCCTTCAGCTTTCCTAAAAATTCCAGATCAATTAATTCCAGCTGCGGGTTAGAGGGAGTTTCGGCAAATATTATCCTGGTCTTTTCATTCACTGCTTTTTCCCATGCCGCGGGATTGGAACCATCAACATAAGTATGAGTGATTCCCCATTTTGGTAAAATTTTTGTTAACAATTGATGTGTAGAACCGAATAGTGATCTTGAAGCTATAACATGCTCACCAGATTTAAGCAGAGCCGCAAAGCTTGCAAATACCGCCGCCATTCCTGTAGCGAATGCAGATCCGGCTTCGGCATTCTCCAATGCAGCCATTTTCTGCACAAACTCCGTCACATTTGGATTCGATAAACGGGAATAGATATCCCCTTCAGTTTCATCCGCAAATAATGCTCTGCCTTGTTCGGTATTATCGAATACAAAACTGGAAGTTAAATACAAAGGAACGGAATGCTCCCTATGTTTTGATCTTTCAGCCTGAATCCTAATTGATTTTGTTTCTTTTTTCATCATTCATTTTATGATGTGAACTAATAAATTTTTTCTACGCAAAGGCTGTAAACAAAATTCTCAAGCTTAATGCAATTACTAAAACGCCGACAAGAATCATCATTGTTTTTACAGGAAGTTTGCCGGCAATTTTAGCGGCAATAGGAGCCGCAGTAATTCCTCCAACTACTAAACCGATTATAATCTGCCAATGAGTCAAACCGATAAAAGTTACAAATGCTGCCGAGCTGGCGAGAGCCACAAAAAATTCGGCAAGATTAACTGAACCGATTGCAATTAAAGGATGTTTTCCTTTTGCTATCAGAGTTGAAGAGATTATCGGACCCCAGCCGCCGCCGCCCATTGAATCGAGCAGACCACCGACCCCGGCTAATGGTGCAATATGCTTTATTCTATTATCTCTCTTTCTTTTGCTCCAAGCTTTGAAGAGGATTACAATTCCCAATATTAAGGTATAGGAAGCTATGACAGGTTTGACAATAAAATTATATTCTGCGAGTGAGCTCAATAAATATGCACCGAGTACAGCACCGATAATACCCGGAATAAGCAAATTCTTAAAAAGTTTTTTACTTACATTGCCGAATTTCAAATGGAAAAGACCCGAGGCACCGCATGTAAAAATTTCAGAAGTATGAACACTTGCACTTATAACTGCAGGCGGATATCCGAGTGCAAGCAAAAAAGTCGTAGCGCTTACGCCGTATGCCATACCCAGCGCACCATCAATCATCTGAGCTATAAAACCGATTATAACATACCAATGGAATCCGGGATCAAGAGAATTAAAGATCTGAACTAAAGTTTTATTCATGAAATCAATTGAAACATTCTGAAAGAGCAAATGACCGAGAAACATTGTTAAAATTAAAAGCAGGGAAACAGAAAAATATTTAACCGCTCTTTTTAATCTACTGGTTTTCTTTATATTTCCCTTTTTTGCAGGAGACTCAGCATTATCTTCCGGGAAATTCTCCACCAGGATAGAGGTTATTTTGTTCAGAGTCTTAACCTTTTCGGAAAAATTCCCGCTTAATCTGCTTCTTATCTTAACAAGATTATCCAGAACATTTTCAAGATCATCAGGAATTGTTTTTTCGAGAAATTCCCTTAATCTTTTGGCGATTGTCGGAGATTTCCCGTTTGTAGATATTGCAAGCTTCACACTTCCTTTTTGAACTACAGAGCTTAAATAAAAATCGCACAGCTCCGGAGTATCTGCAACGTTTATCAAAATTTTATTCTTCTTAGCTTCTTCCCTGATTGAAGAATTCAATTCTTTATTATTTGTTGCTGAAATTATTACATCTTTATCTACTAGATCGCTGCTGCTGAAAGCTCTCGGAATTAATTGAACATTGGGGTATTCTTCACTGAACTGGAATATTTCCTCTTTTATTGAAGGTGCAACTAGAGTTACATTGGCCTGCGGACTGTTTTTCAAAACCGCAGTAAGTTTTTCAAATCCGACCGAACCTCCGCCGATAATCAGTGTATTTAAATTCTCCAGCTTTAGAAAAACCGGGAACAACCTGTTTGTGTCTTCAGATAATTTATTCTCATGAAGATCAATAAATTTTAATTTTGTTCTTCTGTTTTGTATAATATTTTGGTTCTGTATTTTTCTTTTCGCTTCAGGCATTGCTTTGTTATATTCAACTTAAATGTGCAAAGGCATAGGGCAAAGAGTTTATGCTAATATGCAAAGGGTAGAGAGCATAGAGTTCATGATCATGATAATAATTATGAATATGAACAGAACTTGAACTCTAACCCCTCTTTCAGCACTTCTTCAGCTTCAGGATGAAGCTTTACAACCTCACCGATTATAATTACTGCAGGAGAACCGAGTTTTTTTTGGAATGCAAGCTTCTCCAGGTTCTCTACTCTGCAGATTCCGATTCTTTCTTCAGGCATTGATCCGTTCTGTATTATTGCCGCAGGTGTTTCGGATTTTCCGGCCTGCACAAAAATTTCCGATATCTCTTTCAGCTTCTGCATTCCCATTAAAATGACAATTGCCGCATTAGTCTCAGCTGCTTTATAAACATCCCGCGATAATTCGCCGCTGGATGTAGTTGCGGTAATTACCCAAAAACTTTCATTTATTCCCCGTTTGGTTAAGGGGATATGCTGCAGTTCGGGAACGGCATATGAGCTCGAAATACCGGGGATTACCTCGACTTTTATATTGAACAATTCAGCATAAGCAAGCTCCTCATGACCTCTTCCGAAAACAAACGGATCCCCACCTTTTAATCGTACTACATGTCCGAACGTAAATGCATATTCAACAATCATTTTATTGATTTCATCCTGGGAATAGACATGACTGTTTGATCTTTTTCCTACAAATATTCTCTTTGCTTCTTTCCTGGTATATTTTAAAAGCTCGGTATTTACAAGCGCATCATATAAAACTACATCTGCTGCGGACAAAGCTTTTAATCCTTTGACTGTAATTAATTCAGCGTCACCCGGACCTGCTCCGACTAAAGTAATTTTCGGTTCTTTTTTCTTCTCTGAATCTCTCATAAACTTAATCTTTTAGACTGTAATCA
>CAYSGP010000061.1:0-2888 GCA_964430095.1 uncultured Ignavibacteriaceae bacterium | reverse complement strand
ATTCTGGCAAAATCCATTCCCCAGTCTGCCATTATTTCAAAATCTTCTTCTTCAAACTTTCTTCTGGGGCCTCCCATTTTTTGAGTGAGGTTAAATCCTTTATATCTCGGAAATTTTTCATTTGCATTTTTTGGTTCATTTAAAGTTTTATTCAGAATTTCCGGAATTGATAAAGCTGCAATAGTACCAGTTGTGCTTTTAATGAAGTGCCTTCTATTCATTTTGAATTAAATACTTTTATTCTATGTAATGAATTAATTAATCACTTATTTATTTTCATATGCATTTATTATTCTATCAATAACTGCATTAGTTTCTTCATTTATAATCTGCCGTTTAGGATCGGCTTCAAACCAGGCTAATGTTCTTTTAATCCCCTGGTTAAAAGGGATTAAAGCTTTAAATCCCGGGACAAAAGTTTTTATTTTGGTGTTGTCAAATATTACGCTGTACGATTTATCTCCCAATAAATTACCTGTAAATGAATTATCACATTTACAAATAAATTCTGAGGCAATATGGATCATTTTTGTTTTCGTTCCGGCAGCTTCTGCAACTGCCTCGTAAATCTGGTTCCAGGTGAGGCTTTCATCTGAAGTAATATGAAAAGCATTTCCGATTGCCTGCTGGTGACCTAGAAGCCCTATAAATGCTTTGGCAAAGTCTTCGGCATGTGTAAGCGTCCACAAGGAAGTTCCGTCCCCATGGACGATAATCTTTTTCCCTTTTTTCATACGGTCAATAATTGTGTATTCGGTCCAGCCTCCCATTGGTACCGGGATTACGGTATCGTAAGTATGAGAAGGACGCACAATTGTTATTGGAAAATTTTCATCCCTGTATGCTTTATTTAATCTTTCTTCACAGGCGATCTTGTTGCGCGAATAATCCCAAAAGGGATTATAGAGAGGCGTTGATTCCGTTATAACCGGATGAGAAGGAGGTTTTTGATAAGCTGAAGCCGAGCTTATAAAAATATATTGCTTTGTTTTATTGCGGAACAGAGCAATATCCCTTTCCACATCTTTTTCCAAAAATGCTATCCAGTTGACGACTGCATCCCATGTATGTTTTTCAAGTGCATGTTTGGCTTGATCAAGATTTGAAATATCGCATTTTATTGCGGTGGCTCCCGGGATTTTTACATCCCTGTTTCCCCGGTTTAGAAGGAATAGATCAATTCCCCGTTCAATGCATAACTTGCTGAGAGAAGCGCTTATGTTTCCTGTCCCGCCTATAAATAATACCTTCATTTATTTTCCGATGATTGATGAAAAAAAAATTTTTACTTTTTACTTTTTACTTTTACTTTTTACCTTTTACTTTTTACTTTTTACTTATTTTTCCCCTTCAGCAAGTCCGTTTTTTGTAAGATAGCTGTAGCTTTCTTTAATCCCTTCAAAAATGTCTTTATCGTACTCATCAAATTCAACTATCATCCATTTGATATTTTCTCCGCCTGCTTTTACTGCAGCTTTAAAATCAAGTGTGCCCTGGCCTGCCGGTACATGCTTATACATCGGATCTCCTTTTACAGCAGGACCATCTTTAATATGAAGCAGCGGTGCGCGGCTCCCGAAATCCCCGACTACCTTTGCAGGATCCTCGCCGGCTGTTTTAATCCAGTATGTATCCAGTTCAAATATGATTTCCTTATCCAGATTTTCCAACAGATAATAAAACGGATAAATCCCTTCATCATTTTTTTCAAATTCAAACCAGTGATTGTGAAGACCAAACCGTAATCCTTTTGATTTCAAAAAAGAACCTGCTTCATTGTATACTTCAACCATCTGCTTCAGCTTATCGGTATTTTTGTACCTGTCATCCGGAGGCCATCCATGGAATACTACAAGATCCGAATGATAAGCATCTGCCATTTTCAATGGCGTTTCTCTGTTCTCTTTTACCGGGAGCTCCGCATGCATTGAGAAGACTGTTAATCCTGCATCTTTGAAAACCCTGGCAGCTCTTTCAAGAGAAATTTCTTCAGGAAGAAAATAAGTCTCTATACCGGAATAACCTGTTTCCGCCACCTTTTTTACGGATCCCTCAAAATCTTTTTCAATTTCTTTGCGGACGGTATAAAGCTGTATTCCTATTTTAGGCTTATATGAAGTACCGGGAAATATTTTATAACCCGGAAATGATAAGACGGCAGTGCCCAGACCCAAAAGTTTAAGGAATTCCTTTCTGGAGTAATTATCTTTCATAGATGCAGGCTTCCTTTCAGTCGTATCACAGATTATTAATCTGTGATACCTAAATTTTAAATCTTAATTTAAATTGGATAAAAGAGCTGCAAGCAAATTTATACCGGAAAAGGTTCTAATCCGAATTTACAAATATTTTTGATATTTCTTAATGATTTAACAATTTCTTTGGTTTTGATAGCTCTGTCCAAAATAATTTATAAAAAGAAAATTTCTTTTAAGTATTTAGAATATTCTAATGTTTTTATGCTGCTCCCAACCTCATCCCTAACCTTCTCCTGAAAGGAGAAGGGTTTACAAATAGTAGTAACTTAATATTTATCATCGCAAAGCGAGATCCCGCTTTTGCGGGATTTTCTGACAGAATATGATCATTTGGCGTTTTTATTTTATACCTGTCTCGCCTTGGCTCGCCAAGGCGGATAAATCTCTCTCCTTTTAGGAGAGACCTGCCTTGCCGGCAGGCAGGGATTAGAGTGAGGTCATTTTATTTTGGACAGATTTTGGTTTTGAAAAGGCAGTATTAAGATCCAATGGGACTCTGAAACAATCAATTAATCAGCAAATTCTAACAAGAAGTAAGCGTTCAATAATTTCTTTTATGAATCCTTTTAAAATTTATACAATAAGGAAATTGAACTTTTAATCAGAAATAAAAGTAGTAACGCTTAAAGA
>CAYSGP010000060.1:0-6960 GCA_964430095.1 uncultured Ignavibacteriaceae bacterium | reverse complement strand
AACTGGGACAGCTGCCAGTTCGGACTGTTTACAAGACATGCTTCGGGGCATAATCCAAGGGATGAACAGTCTAAGAGATACCGGCAGAGAATTTTTCACAAGTTTAAATATTACAAAGATCGGTTTGATGAAATACTCTGCACAGGCTGCGGCAGATGCTCCCGCGGCTGTCCCGTTTCAATTAATATTTTAGAAGTGCTGCGGGACCTTGAATCATTTGAAGTGAGAAAGGGAGTCTAATTATGTCAAAAAAAATTGTAATGTTTATTATAAATCAATATTCCATTACTCCAATATTCCATTACTCCAAACAATGAGCAAGGCGCACTGTTGATGAATATATACAAACCTGAGTTAGTTAAAATAGTAGATATAGTCCTGGAAACTCCGGATATAAAAACCTTTAAGCTAAAATTTAAAGATGATTCATTAGGAAAAAATTTTTCATTTAGAGCCGGTCAATTTGCTGAGTATTCGGTTTTCGGGGAAGGGGAATGCACTTTCTGTATAGCTTCTTCTCCCACCCGCCAGGAGTTTTTGGAATGTTCCTTTAAGATAGCCGGAAAAGTTACTAATGCTTTGAAGAAACTTAATGTCGGTGATACAATCGGGCTTCGGGGTCCCTATGGTAATTATTTCCCGCTCGAGGAAATGAAAGGAAAAAATATTGTATTTATTGCCGGCGGAATAGGCTTGGCTCCTGTACGCTGCATAATCTGGAATGTTCTTGATCTAAGGGATCAATTCAAAGATATAACAATTATTTACGGTGCTAGAACTGTTGCCGATCTGGTGTACAAGAACGAGCTGGATGAATGGAAATCGATGAGCAGCGTGAAGACCATTCTGACTGTTGACCCGGGAGGAGAAAATCCGGATTGGAAAGGTGAAATAGGTTTTGTTCCGGCTGTTGTAGAAAAAGCTGCCCCTAACAGCGAAAATACTATGGCAATTATCTGCGGGCCTCCTGTAATGATTAAATATACCTTCCCGGTAATGATGAAACTCGGTTTTAATGAAGAAGATATAATTACCACCCTCGAAAACAGAATGAAGTGCGGGCTGGGGAAATGCGGACGATGCAACATAGGCAATGTTTATGTCTGCAAAGACGGACCTGTCTTCACTTATAAACAGCTCAAAGAAATGCCTGACGAGTTTTAATACTCATCTTTTGGAAAGGGGAGTAATCAGATGAGGTTCAATAATTTTCTAATAAAAGATTTTATATATGACCCGGCTCAGAATACTATTATTTAAAATAATTTAAGCCGGCTAAACGGTTATATTTTCTTTGGAAAATATCTTCTGGAATTCTTTCGGATTCCTTTCCTTCCAGCCTCCCTTATGATATGCATATCCGGCAACAAGAGGCATTATTACGGTTGCTTCACCGTAAACCATCTGCTCATAAGTTGTTTCTACCTTTCCCCAGGAGCTTGCTTCTTTCAAGGTTGAACCGGAAAGAGCCCCGTCTCTTTCGTCCGCAACTGTAATCTGGACTGCATATTTATGCATCGGCGCATCTTCTTTCAATATATCTGCTGCAACAACTACATCCTGTGTAAAATTTTTCGGAACACCTCCCCCGATCATAAAAATTCCGGTTTCCTTTGATTTCAATTTAATCTGCGTCAGCTCCAGAAAATCTTTTGCGGAATCTATTGAAACATGCTTTATGGGATTTTGTGTTTGATGCATTATAAATCCGAAGCCTGCTGAACAGTCTGAGAAAGCAGGCACAAAAATCGGAACATTCTTTTTATAGCAGGCAGAGATGACACTGTCATCCACCTTAGGACCGCCGTGATCTTCCAGGTATTTCCCCATCTCCCATATAAATTCGCGCGAAGAATAGGGACGCGGTTCCAATGAATCGGCAATTTTTCCGCATGTTTCATCGCATATCCTCAGCTCATCCTCATCAATATAAGTATCATAAATTCTGTCGATATGAAGTTCGCGCAGAAGATTATCATCGCTGAATGGAGTTCCGATGTAGTGTTTAAATCCGAGAGCCTCGAAAAAATCCTGGTCCACCATTATTGCCCCGGTGGAAACAATTGCATCTGCCATATTGTTCATTACAAGATCATAGACTACTTTTTTCAACCCTGCACTGAAGATGCTTCCGGCAAGGGTTAAAATTATTCCGCATTCCTTATCCTTCAGCATCATATCATAAATTCTCGCGGCACGGTTTAAGCTTCTGGCAGAAAAAGCCATATGTTCCATTGCCTCGACTAACTGAACAACGTTATGCTTTTTTATATCTATATGTTTTATTTCTTCTTTTAGAAAATCTTTTTTGTTTTTCATTTCTACTCCTATTTCTAAATAGAATTAAACTAATTACATATGTTTAATTAATCCCATGCATATTTTGATCTAATATTAAAAGAATGCTTTTGCTAATCTCAATATACCTTGTTTCCAGGGAACCCGGTGTGAAATACCGCTGGTATTTTTAAATTCATTGATATGCTCCAGGTACCATTTATAATTTCTGACCAGTGCATCTTTATTGGAAAATTTAGGCTTGTATCCCAGGATCTTTTCTGCTTTCTCAATCGATACAAAAGAATCTTTAGATGCGGTTTCATATACCCATTTATATAAGGGGGATAATTTTAGTTTTTCCAAAAACCTTAAGGTCCAGATTATAGGAGTTTCAGGAAGACCGACAATCTTTTTACCTGCACCGGCATAATCCAAGACCGCCTGGTAATCTTCTCTCATTGTGGTAAACTCTTTAGCGCCGATGTTAAAAGTATCGTTAACTTTTTCTTTTTCGAGAGATGCGCATAAGTGAATTGCCTCGCAGAGATCTTCTACGTCTAAAAGCTGGTATCTGTTTTTACCGTTGCCGATCATCGGAAATCCTTTGCCGTCTTTCGCCCAGTCATAAAGCAGATCGAATACGCCGAGTCTTTCCGGTCCGATAAAAGATTTAGGCCGGAGAATAGGAACACACATCCCTCTCTTTCTGTATTTAAGGCATTCTTCCTCAGCCATAATTTTAGCTTTGCCGTATGGTCCTACTCCGTCTAGTTTATCATCTTCTTTTAAAGGATGATGATCCGGGATTCCGTAAACAGCAGTTGATGATATATGAATAAATCGCCGAATATTATTTGCTTCCGCAGCTTCAAGCAGGTTTCTTGTTCCCTCTACATCGGTCGAAAAAATATCTTCAGGTTTATAAAGCGGGAGAGCCGCCGCAGTATGAACAATAATATCGATGCTTTTTAATGCATCCTGGACAGAATTTTTATTCCTTATATCCCCCTTGATAATTTTTATTTTATCCTTCATGTCGGGGTACTCAAAATCAGCAATGTCCAAAGAAACAATTTCATGGTTTTTAGAATATAAATGCCGGACTAAATTAATTCCCAGGAATCCGGCTCCGCCGGTAATAAGAAATTTCATTTTTATCCTATAGTTATTGAAAAAGCGGTGTAAAAATAGTAATTAAAGATGATCAGCCCAAATAGATAACTATCTTAATTTTAATGATATAAATTTAGCACTAAATTTGATTCTATACATTGATTAAATTTAACTAGTGATTTTATTTTTTAAGCATTTTTTATATGGTCTCTCCGGGAATCATAAATAAAGAAGGTTTTTCAATTTTTTCATTATCGGCATCTGTTTTTATTCATATTCTGATAGTTCTTGCCGCAGGTTTTTTAATTAAATTTTTCGGGGAAGATTTTCCGGCTGATTCGGCATACATTCAAGTAGAAACTTCTCAAATAGAAAATGAAATAAACATTCCGGAAAATGCCGAAAAAGATTTATACGCTTCAGAAAATAAAATAGAAACTAAAGCTGCCAATCATTCATCTTTCATTGACATCAATAATTTGTCTGCCGATACGACTCAATTATTGCAGACATATAAGGAAAGCTCGTTGAATGTCCGGATCAAATATCCTCCCGGATGGACATACATTGACCAGAATGTTAGGAATAAACTCGACGGGGTCACTTTCTGGTTTTCCGCAGGGTCATACAATCCGCCCCCTTATGTTCATCTTGAGGTGAAGGAAAAATATCTCTTTAATCCGGAGAGATTTAAGTACAAGATTAAAATAAATGATTGTACCGCCTATTTTAATGATCCGGAAGAGTTAGCCGGACAATTTTCGCAGGTAATCTACCTTAGGACCGATTCAGATGAAGATTATAGCCTGAAATTAATAATGACCGGCCAAGAATCTTTTTATTCATTTCAACCTATGTTCTTCGCCATGCTTAAAACTTTTAAGTTTGGCAAAAGCTTTTTTTAGCTTAAATTTATCTCAATAAATTATTTCAATTAATTATTTTAAAGGAGTTAAAGATGAATAAGTTATCTCCGTTTTCTGCTTTGTTATTAATTATTTTGTTTTTTATTGCTAATACTTTTGCCCAGAGTAAATTTGAAGGAAAAATACAGATAAAATATGATGCCGGGGATACCAAGGGGAATATGATTTACATGGTTAAGGGAGAAAAAATCAGATTAGATTTTAAGACTGATAACAAGGATGAGGAAATGTCGATGATAATGGATCCGGCAACTAAAAAAACATTAATGCTTATGCCCAGCCAAAAAATGTTTATGGAATATCCTTTTAACGCCATGTCTGAAGAAACTAATGAAAAAATGGATGAAAGTTTCGGCAAAATAAAAATGACCGGTGAAACCAAAGAAATTAACGGGTATAATTGCCAAAAGATACTTGTAACTAATGAAGATAATACTGCTGAAATCTGGGCAACAAAAGATCTGGGTAATTTCATGAATTT
Organism: uncultured Ignavibacteriaceae bacterium; assembly: GCA_964430095.1. Lineage (GTDB taxonomy): Bacteria > Bacteroidota > Ignavibacteria > Ignavibacteriales > Ignavibacteriaceae > DATKLQ01. The sequence continues at coordinate 2,160 of CAYSGP010000060.1, read as the reverse complement.
TTTCAATAATCAGATGGGAGAATCAAAAAATCCGGAATGGCTGCCTGAATTTATGCGCGAAGGATTTTTCCCGATGCTCGGGGTTCAGAAGGATGAGTCGGGTGAAGAAGAGTACAGATGGGAAGTAACAAAAATTGAAAAACAATCATTGAGCAGCGATTTGTTTGCTCCTCCTGCCGATTTTAAAAAGATGGATATACCCGGTATGAAGTAGAGTTTGACATGTTTTAATAAAGCACCAATTAAGGAGAATTAAATGAGCTCAATTCCTGAATGGTCAAAATTTACTCTTAAAATTTCTATAAATAAACCTTTGCTTGAAGTTTATGATGCATGGACAAAGCCGGATAAATTGGCTGTCTGGTTTTTAGAGAAAGCCGAATATAAAACTTCTGAGGGAGCTGAAAGAAAATCAGGTGAAAATATTAAAACAGGGGATTTATATCAATGGAAATGGAACAATTGGGATGTAATTGAAAAAGGAAGTGTATTAGCAGCTAATGGAAAAGATAATCTCAGTTTTTCATTTGGTAAAGCAGGTAATGTTAATATTCATTTGAAGGAAAAAGATAAAAAAACTGAAGTTACTCTTATCCAGGATGAAATTCCTTCTGATGATGAAAGTAAAATGAAATTCCATGAAGGTTGTTCAAGAGGGTGGACTTTCTGGCTTGTTAACCTTAAAGCATGGCTGGAATATGGGATTTTATTAAATGCTAAAGGGCTAAAACAGGATGAAGTTAATTATTTAGTAAATAGTTAATAAAACAATTGTTTTTCTTACAACAAGATTTCTTGACTTTCTAAGCACATAGGCTTAAATTTCGAATCCTATTTTAATTGAAAATCCATGATTTTTAAAGGAATGATGTGAAACAGGAAAAACAAACACGGTTTATAAAAACTGAGGATGCAAATAGAAAATGGTATTTAGTCGATGCTAAAGATCAGATTTTAGGAAGATTGGCTTCCCAGGTTGCAAGGGTTATCCGCGGAAAAAATAAACCTATTTTTACTCCAAATACCGATACCGGCGATTTTGTGGTGGTAATTAATGCCGAGCAGGTTAAAGTTGAAGGGAAAAGAGGACTTCTTAAAACCTATACTCACCACTCGGGATATCCGGGAGGATTAAAAGTTAAAAGTTTTTCTGAACTCATAGCTAAAAAACCCGAATATGTTATTGAACATGCAGTGCAGGGAATGCTTCCGAAAAACAGGCTTGGCAGGAAATTAATTAAGAAGCTGAAGGTGTATCACGGAAGCTCTCATCCGCATGCGGCTCAAAAACCTGAACCACTAAGTTTTACAACGGAGTAATAAATGGCAGACCGTCTTTATGTAGGCAGAAGAAAAACATCCGTCGCAAGAGTTATCCTGAGAAACGGCAGCGGTAAAATTACAGTAAACGGGAAAGAGTTTGAACAGGCATTTCCTCAGATTTTAAGCAGGGAAGATATTTTGATGCCTTTAAAGGTAACTGAATCGGAAGGCAAATTTGATATTTTAATAAATGTAAACGGCGGCGGAACTACCGGACAAGCACAGGCTATTAGATTAGGCATTGCAAGGGCTCTGATAGACAATAATCCCGATCTCAGACCGGCTTTAAAAAAAGACGGATTGTTAACAAGAGATCCCCGAATGGTTGAACGCAAGAAATACGGCAGACCGAAAGCTAGGAAAAGATTTCAGTTTTCTAAGAGATAACTGCTTCAAGATTAAGTTCAAGTTCAAGATTAAGTTCAAGTATTTAATTGTTAGACTAAATAATTATTTCATAACCAAACATACTTCCGGATTTACCCCCTGTGTTCCGACATAGTCGGAATGAAAGGTAAATATGAAGGAAGTAGACGTCCCGATTTAATCGGGAAAAACAGGAGATAAAATGCAGAAGTTAGATATTACCCAGCTCATCGAAGCAGGGGCTCATTTCGGGCACTTAACACGCCGCTGGAATCCTAAAATGAAACCTTACATCTTCATGGAGAAGAACGGGATTCATATAATCGATCTTAAAAAAACCGTTGATGAATTAAAAAAATCCACCGAAGCTCTTTCAAATTTGATATCCGAAGGGAAGAAAATATTATTCGTAGGTACAAAAAAACAGGCAAAGAATACTATTGAAGCTGAGGCAAAAAGATCTCATTCCAA
>CAYSGP010000059.1:0-15242 GCA_964430095.1 uncultured Ignavibacteriaceae bacterium | reverse complement strand
TTTTCAAATAAAAAAGAATTTGACTGCAATGGTACATGGGAAACCTGCAATCCTAATTCCGCTGCTAATTTTAGTGCGACAGCTTATTTCTTCGGGAGAAAATTATATAATGAATTGAAAATTCCGATCGGATTAATTCATACAAGCTGGGGAGGAACACCGGTACAATCGTGGATGAGCGACAAATATTTAGAAAATCTTGAAGAATATAAATCTGTTATTAATTCTTTAGAAAACAGCTCAGGTGAATTTGAAAAATATCTTGCTTGGTTAATTTCATTTCCTACCGTTAGCGTAAGTAATAAACCGGATAATCTAAAGTGGAAAGACCTGGATTTTAAAGATGCCGGATGTTCAGAAATCAGTTTTCAAGATACTGCCTGGAAGGAGATGAACTTACCGACTCTTTGGGAAAGAACAGAGATAGGAAATTTTGACGGAGGAGTCTGGTTCCGGAAAAAAATAGAAATTCCATCCGAGTGGCTGAATAAGGATTTAGTTCTGGAACTCGGTCCGGTTGACGATATGGACAGAACATATGTAAACGGAAGCTTAGTTGGGGCTTATGAAGCACTGGGATATTGGAGTACTGACAGGGTTTTTAATGTCCCCAAAAAAATTATTAAAGGTAATCAGGTTTTAATAGCTGTTCGTATACTAGATACTCAGGGTGGCGGGGGGATTTACGGAGTTCCGGAAAAGATGAAACTGCATCCTCAAGGCAGTGAAGAATCTATTTCTCTTGGCGGTCCCTGGAAATACCTGCCTGTTGCCCAATACCGGGACCAAAAATTTTATGTTTTCGGATCGGATGGTGATAAATATAATTCGAAACCTTCATTAAGTTTCATTGTATCTGAATACACTCCTACCGCACTTTTTAACGGAATGATTAATCCGGTTGTGCCGTTTTCAATCAGGGGAGCTATTTGGTACCAGGGTGAATCCAACGTGGGTGAACCCGAAGCATACTCAAAACTTTTTCCATTGATGATAGAGAACTGGAGAGATGTTTGGGAGAACGACAGCTTTCCTTTTTATTACGTGCAGATTGCACCGTATAATTACGGAGATGGCTCTCATTCAGAAAAATTAAGAGAAGCTCAGTTAAAATCTTTGGGTGTTCCTAATACCGGAATGGCAGTTACATTAGACATAGGTAATACGGAGAATATCCACCCACCCGATAAACAAAATGTCGGAGATAGACTTGCTTTCTGGGCATTAAACAAAACCTACGGAAAGGAAATTCCATTCTCCGGACCAGAATTCAAATCCATGGATATTGAAGGGAATAAAATAATCTTGTCATTTGATTATGCGGATAAATTAATCTTAAAAGAATTAAACGGTGAAAACAATTTTATAATTGCAGATTCAAATAAAGTTTTTAAAAAAGCATCGGTGGAGATTGAGGGCAATAAATTAATTTTATCGAATCCCGGAATAGAAGAACCTGCTGCAGCCAGATATGCATGGAGCAATACTTCGCAGGCTACACTTTTCAATGAAGCAGGATTGCCGGCTTCCTCCTTTAGAACCGATGATTGGGCAGATTAAAGAATGTTGAGCAGAATTAATTTTTTTGCAGCTGTATTTTTCAGCGCATTTTGAAAAAGATTCACCTTTCATCTAGGTTAAAAACGGGTGAGTCTATCGAATCCTTAATTCTTTTTCACGCAGTAAAGGGCAGAATTATTATTGAAAGAAAATGTTATTGAATAGACAGGGTTTTGAAATCCGGAAATACTAATTTAGGGAAAGCAAGATATTTATCCTGCCTTTTTATTTTAAAGAATTTTCAATCTGGTATACAGGTTTAATATCTACAGGGAGATGAACTAATTTATTCCTCAGTTTTTCCATGGTTTCCGAATTTACAACATAATCGGCAATTAAATTTTTTGCTCCGTTATAATCCCCGGCTGCCTGGATAGTTAAAATAATTTCAGCGAGCTTTTTCACTGCCGCGGAAATTTTTTCAAAATTAACTTTTACTTTTCCGGTTTTATCGTCGTATTGAAAACCGCCGTTTTCCAAAATATAATTGTAGATGATCGCATTTGATCCGCCGTGGGCTTCATTAATACCGAACCGTATTGATCTGAAAATGCCCGCTAAAAAAGTAACATACAGCTTCTTTTCAAATTCTTTTTTAAAGACTCCTTTTTCAATCATAAATACATTGTTGTAGATCCCAAGTATATCTGCTTTGCATTCTTCAAGTGTTGAATATGTTTCTTTAAGCTCCTTCTTTACCTCAGTTTCTCTGCCGTTAACATTTATAAAACCTGGTCCGACGCCGTGAGACATTTCATGCATTAAAGTATGGTTGAAAAAAGCATCAAACGATACGAATGGAAGCTGATCTTTCTCTAAGATAATTTCGGCAATAGGTTTAAGCAGCTTATTGAATTTTGCATCATGCAGGTTTTTAATCATTACTTTTTTAGATCCTTTTACCTGGCGGACTCTTTCGTCATTGGGAAGGTTGAAAGCAAGAGTCTGCACCCCGGCTTTAGTATCCCCGGCTGAAAAAACTTCGTTAACAACTGAGATAGGGGATTCGGTACCTCTCTTAAAATTTTTATATTTTTCTTCGATGGGAAGATTATTTTCAATATCGTTTAAATGCCGGGAAAACTCCTTTAATTTTTCACTTTCATCAGGATCTTTTATTGTTAAAAAGCTTTCAAATGATGCTTTGTAATTAAAAAGCTCATCCTCATAAACTTCATAGGGACCAATTACCGCTTCAATCAGATTATCTTTTAAATCCATCCACGCCATATCGCTTTCGTAATAGTCATTTGTCTCGAAAGCTTTTGCCCGGAGTCCCAGATATTTTTTAAGTGACGGATTATCCGAATATTCTGCCGCATCTCTTAGAAGTTTAGCCGCTCCGGCAAGTTTTTCCCGGTAAAACTCGTTGTATGGCACCGCAATTAGTTTTTCCCCGTCTCTTCTTATTACGGTAAATTCAGATGTAAATGCTTTTTTATCCTGGGGATGGTCTTTTAACCATTTATTGAATTCTTCTTTAGTCATATCTGCAGGATAAAAATTGGCACCTTTGGGTTTTTCATCGGTGCCGAGGAATGGTTTATGATGATCAAGCCTGTCGAATGGGCCGAACATTATCCGGAAATATTCGAGCTTCAATTTATCCTCATTTGAAGGTGATGCTTCAAGTTTATTAAGTATCTCCTCATTTTTCGAATATACCTGATCTAAAAAGATGCTGTCTATTAATTGTGAAGCATAATATAATTTTTTTAATGCAGTCATATCCTTTTTACTTAGGAGAGAACTGTCGAATTCTATCTCTACCGGTACAAACTGATTAATTTTTTCCTGAAGCATTTTCGACTCCTTTGACGAATCTTTAATCCGGGAATCCCCTGAATGGCTGTCACATCCGAAAAACAGAATAAAAAACAAAAAAGGTACCGCGAGTAATTTGACCGGATTCATTTAAGCCTCTTTAAAATTAAAAATTAAAGTAACTAACCTGGAACATGCCGAAAAACCAAATAAAGTGGCCCTATAAAAATATTAAATATCGGATCTTTTATGAAGGAACATCTGATCTTTATATTTCATGCAGGATCTAAAAACTTAAAAAGATTTTTAAAAATAAAAAATTTATTTGTGATACAGCTCCTATGTATATAATTCTATAATAATATATTTTAGCTCAAGCACACTTCTGTAAGAAATCAAATTCATTTGAAAGTTTATTTGGAACGATGGTGATTGGTACGTTTGTTTCATATGCTATAGTTAATTAATCTAAACTCACCACGCTAATTCCTATTAGGATAAAATTTTTAATGCAATTTACAAATTTGATCTCGTATTTATTTTATCTGACCACCCCTTAGAGTATTTCCAAAAATTATAATGATCGGCAGATCATTCCAGTCTAAGATATCTTGGCTGCCGCTTGGAATAATTTATTTCCTGAACCGGGAAGGATAAAAGCGGGATTACTTTTTTAAACCTGCCGACTTTGGGAGTCACGAGGCGAAGCTGCGGTAAAAATCACCGGATAAATTTTTCACATGAGCTATGACACTAAAATTATTCGTAACCAAAAAATCCGATAATTTGTTCTCGGAAGATTATGAGTTTAGAAGCTTCCCTATTTTTATGGGAAGAGACGGCAAGAACGAAATAATTCTCCCCGATGCTTACAAAATCATTTCCCGAAAGCATGCTAAGATATCGGAGAAGGAGAACACTGTTGAATTAACCGATCTTGAGTCGGCAAACTTTACATATTTGAACGGAGAAAAGCTGGAAGCCAATAAAGAATATCATTTGTCATCCGGAGATAAAATAAAAATCGGCGATTATGAACTCAATATTGAAATAATAAAGAAAGAAATAATCAGCGATGACAACCAAAAGACAATGCTGTTTTCATCCCCCTTTGCTGATGAAATTGCAGGAATTGCGGAGAATTTGAAGGCATTAAGCAGCAAATTTTCTCTTGATAATTCTCCGGTGAAAACGGATATGCTGAAATATTCTATAATGCAAAGCCTCCATAACCTTGAAAAAAATGATGCAAATAAAATACTAGCGGAATTTTTTTCGGAAAATTTTTTGGGGAACAGTCGTCATACCGCTGCCGAACAGAAACATGAGTTTAGTATTTCTTCGCAAGCTGAAAATGAAGAATATAAATTAATCCGGAATGAGGAAAATTATAAAACTCCGCCGGTGCATGATCCTTCATTCAGTATGCATTTCTCCAATTCAACTGATGTACTGCTGGATACTTTTGCGAAGCTTGTCCAGGGTTTTCTTCAATTCAGACAGGAATTTTTCGGTGTAACGATTTACCATACATTGCCGGTCGGTTCGCTGGAAGATCTAAAAGAATATTTATTTAATCCAAACATTACTTCGGAAGAAGAAAGAAAAAGAATTAATCTACTAAATGAAGAAATTCAAAATCTTCTGGCTCACCAGGTAGGACTGCTCGAAGGCTACAAAACGTCAGTAATGGAGGGAAGCAAAGCATTACTGCAGAGCCTTGACCCTCAATTAATTGAGCAGGAGCTTCAGAAGAAAAACATGCGGACCGGCGGATTGGATATGGCAAAAATTATCCCGCTGCTTGGAAGTAAAAAAATTCTGGAAGCAATCAAGGAGAACTTCAGAAAGTATGTTTCAGATCCGTACCATATCGAGAAGAAATTTTTCAGGCCCCATTACTTAAAAGGTTATCAAAAAAGAACAGTTACCGGCAGAGCTCATGATGAATACTAAGATGAAGCTTCTGATATTAATTCATTCTCTCATTATTTTTTCAGTATTAATTTCCGGCTGCAGCAGCGGTGTGCAGACACTGGAAGTCCTTATCCACTGCGATGATGACTGCAACGAGAATAATGCCATAGTTGTTAAAATTTTTCAATTAAAAAACTCGGATAAATTTGAACATTCTAGTTTTGAATCACTTTTAAAAGATCCTGATGGTGCTTTGGGTGAAGATCTTATTCCAAGTGCCAAGTATGAAAAGACCATGATTCCGGGAGAAGATTTTCACCTTGATAATCTTGAGCTAAAAACGGATGCAGCCTTTTTGGGCATAATCGGTGATTTTAATTCACCCGCAAAAAACGGCTGGATGCAGATAGTTCCTATTAACTCTGACTTAGAAAACCTTAAAGTTCTGGTTCACAAAAACTTTTTATCAACAATAAAAGAATAGCAGAAATGCTCTTCTATTCATAAAAAAAGATAAAGAATAATGAAATTACAAAAAGTAGTCTGGTTCGAAGGAATGAAGCTGGATCCGCATCATTTCCAGCAGGCGGACCGGTATAATCAATATTATGTTAATACTCGGATAAATAAAATAAATCCGAATTACTGGGGTTTTACAGATTTTCAGCTTGATGAAGCCGCACTTGCCGGCGGGTCATTCGGTTTAATTAAATGCTCCGGTATTATGCCGGATGGACTTCCTTTTGAAATGCCGGAAAATGAACCGCTGCCGATGATTAGGCTGTTTGAAGAATTCTTCTCCGCAACATCGGAAAAGCTGGAAGTTTACCTTACAATTCCTATCGAAAATATTTCTGGAAATAACTGTAAAATCAATGGAGCCCCGAGCTCAAATAATTCAAGATTTACTCTTCAGAATATTGACCTTCTTGATTATAACTCGGGAACAAATCTGCGTTCAATCGGGATAGTGAAGCCGAATTTTCAATTGAAATTCAGCGGTGAATCGCTTGACGATTTCAGCAGCTTGAAGATTGGAGAAATTTCCAGGAGCTCGGACGGAAAGTATTCCATGGATAAAAAATATATTTGTCCGATGTTAAATATATCCGGACCTTTATCCGATTATGCAGGAGAAATTCTCGGGTTGTTAATTTCAAAGAGCAAAGAACTTAAAAGCCAGTCTCTGATTAAGAAGCCGGAATTATCTTTGAACCAGGTTGAAATATTAATGATGCTGCAATCCGTAAATATTTTCATACCTTTGCTAAATTACTACCACCGGGCAAAAAATATTCATCCTGAAAACCTTTATGTACTTTTTTTAAATATTGCCGGACAACTTTCCGGTTATTCAAATTCAGGTTCAAAAATCACGGATCTCCCTTCTTATGATCATAAACATCTGACCGAAATTTTTTTACAAGTTACAGATGAAATAAAAATAATGCTCAATGTTCAGAAAACGGTTGCAAGAAGAGATTTAATAATTCCGCTCAGAAAGCATTCCGAGACACTATTTGTCGGGCAGCTTTCCCCAGAGCATTTATCCGCTCAATTTTATATTGCCGTTCAGGGGGATTTACCGGAAAAGAAAATTATTACCGAACTGCCAAAGAACATAAAAGTGTCTGCGTATGAAGAAATATTTGCCGTGCATCAGGCCGGGATTCAGGGTGTGAATATCGAATATGCTGCCCGTCCGGCACCGGGGATTTCCGTGAACGAAAAAGCCCACTATTTTAAAATTAATAAAGAAGGAAGATTCTGGGACAAAATAAATTCAAAAAATAATATTGCCTTCTTTATTGCCTCTGAATTTAAATCGCTCCAGTTGGAACTAGTGCTTTTGCTTCCGGGGAATTAATTCATTTATTCACGATCCCGGCAAAAAATTATTAACCAAAAAGATTAATGAAAAATCTATCCCGGCAAGCTGATAAAAGAAAAACTCTCGCTGATATTGCTTCCGAATCTTTTATTCTGATTCTGCAGCTGCGTTCGACAAATGATTACGGAAATGCTTCTGTATTAAAAACAAAAGTGCACGAAATGCTGGACAGAATGGAAAGAAATGCAAGGAGCTCAGGCATAGATAATGAAAAGATACGGCTCACAAAATTTGCATTAGCTGCTTTCATCGATGAAACAGTAATCAGCTCAAGCTGGGATCAAAAGGACGAATGGCTTTCTGAACCCCTCCAGATTTTATTATTTGATACTTTCAATGCCGGAGAGGAATTCTTTTCAAACCTGAATATTCTTAGGCAGAGATCCGGCACCAACAAAGAAATTTTAGAAATTTATTTTCTCTGTTTATCTCTTGGATTTAAAGGTAAATATCAGCTTCAATCTCCGGAACTTTTACGGAGAATCATTGATGATTTGAATATGGAACTCCACCCGGAAGCGCTGACTACAATTGAGAATTTATCGCCAAATGCCAAACCTCATGAAAATTTTATTAAGGCTGTCAATAAAGGTTTGCCTCTTTGGATTTATCCTGCCGCAGCGGTAATACTCTGCATAATTTTATACATAATAATGTCTTCATCCGTATCCGGCAAAGCCGACGATGTAGTTGAAGGATTAATAAAGCTTATCGGTTAATTCGCTTATCATTTACCTGCATTAAATATTTTAAAATGTCTTTTCTAAAAAATCCTATTTTCCTTGCTGTCCTCGGAATAATAATTCTGCTGGCAATTATTTTTATCGGGGGTTCATTTATCGGATTATCCTTTCTGATCCGGATAGGGATAGCAGTATTTATTCTTCTGCTGTTTATAATCTTCCTTCTCTATAAAAGAATAAAAGCAATTCAGAGAGCAGGTCAGATTGAACAATCGATAAATGCACAGGCAGATATAAACCTGCAGAATTTAAGTCCTGAGAAGAGAGCCGAGATAGATCTTTTCAGGAAGCAGCTGGAGTCGGCAATTTCATCATTGAAAAAATCAAGGCTGGCAAAAGGGAAATCAGGCAGAGCAGCACTTTATGCGCTGCCATGGTACATGATAATAGGCCCTTCTTCTGCCGGCAAAACAACGGCACTCCAAAATTCAGGTCTGGAATTTCCATTCGGCAAAGATGCTTTTAAGGGAGTGGGCGGAACAAGAAACTGCGATTGGTTCTTTTCTACTAAAGGGATTTTTTTGGATACTGCCGGAAGATATGTTACAGAATCCGAAGACAAACCGGAGTGGATAGCTTTTTTGGAAATACTGAAAAAGAACAGAAGGAAGAAACCGATTAATGGAGTAATTGCCGCAATTAATATAGATGAAATAATTAATTGTAGCGTAAGTCAGCTTTCCGAGCATGCAAAAAGTATAAGACAGCGTATCGATGAGCTTATTGAAACCTTGTCGGTAAATTTTCCTGTTTACTTTATCTTTACCAAAAGCGATTTGATTCAGGGCTTTGTAGAATATTTCGGCGATTTGAGCGAGATTGAACGCTCGCAGGTTTGGGGTGCAACATTCAGCTCTTCCGAAAGAATAAATCCTAAAGAAGAGTTTAAAGCAGAATTCAAAAAATTATCGGCAAGAATATTTGAACTGCGCTCAATCCGCTTAAGCAATCCCTTAAAACGTGAACAGAGAAAAAAAGTTTTCTTATTCCCTTATCAGTTTAATTCTCTGGAAGGCAAGCTGTCCCATTTAATCGGGGAAGTATTTCAGCACAATCCTTACCAGGATAACCCTATTTTCAGAGGTTTTTATTTCACCAGCGGGACTCAGGAAGGTTTTCCGCTGGATATTGCAATAAAAGAAATTGCAAGGCAATTTAATCTTCCTGAAACGGTTAATGAAAAGCCGGATGCAGTAGCTGAAACAAAAAATTATTTCATCAAAGATCTTCTGAATGATATTGTAATAGGAGATCAGTATTATAAACCCGGTCAAACATCCAGATTTACAAGAAGACAAAATTCTTTAAAGCTGGCAGTAATTTCTGGTTCTCTTTTTTTCATTCTAATTTTTGGCGTATTAACACTGATTGGCTATAATGGCAGTATTAATTCTCTCGATAAAATTACCGGGATTGCCGCTGCTTTTATTAATGTAAACTGGAACGGTAATCTTTTATCAAATTTTAAAGAAGCTGAAAATCTAAGAACAATAATAAATAAAATCGCCGATGGCGATGCGGTCGAATCTTTTACCAGTTTTGGAATGGATAGAACAGAAACGGCCTACGAGCCTCTGAATGAATTGTATATAAATAAAACGGAACCTTTTTTTAATCAGAATATATTGAATGAAATTACCTCTGTCCTAAATAATTATGCAAATGGTCAGGACTATCCCGGAGAAGAAATATACTCTTACTTAAAAGCCTACCTGCTTCTTGGAAATGAGCGGCCAAGGATGGATACATCAGAGCAGAGGTTTTTAAGCTCAGTTTTTCTAAAAATACTAGAGTCCCGGTTTATTAATCAGAATCCTGCGGCCTCAATAAAAGAAAAAGATTCTTTGAGGCAGTTTTTTAGGGATTATGTTAAGTTGACATCTGCTCAATTGCACCGTAAAAATATTTATCCTGTTAAAAATGACCATCTGCTCGTCAGCATAGTTAGAGATAGAATTCAGTTTACTCCAAGCTCGGAAAGTATTTATGCACGGCTGAAACAGAGAGGAATGAATCAATTTCCGTCTGAACTGAGTTTAGAACAGATGATCGGAGGAAGATTTTCTCCTGTATTGACTACGGATTACAAGATTCCGGGTATTTTTTCTTCGGATGGGTGGAAAAATTTTATTCAAAAAGCAATTATATCCGAAAGTACAAATCCGGGACAGGAAGACTGGGTCCTTGGAAAAGGAAGAATCCAGGCTTCCGCTAATTTAGTAGACAGTGAAAAATTAAAGAAGGACCTGCTGGTTCTTTATATTAATGATTTAAAACAAACTTGGGAGCAATTTTTTCAAAGTATAAGATATGAAGGTTTTTCAACCGTCCCTTTTACCGCAAACAGCTTAAAGGTATTGAGTGATCCGGTCAATTCACCTCTTGTCTTGATATTTAAAAATTTTCTTTCACAACTGCAGGGAATTGCTGAAATTCAGCCTGTCCAGGATTCAATAAAAATTAAAGCTGCTTCATTAACCCAGTATCCTGCCGCTGATGATAATTTTATGGAGATTAACAAGTATTTCAAATTTATTTCTAATCCTGACGGTTCCATAAGTCCCGACTTAACTGCAATAATTGCACAATTCAGCTTGTTAAGCGGCGTAGCTGAATCAATTAAAGACGGGCAAGATATAATAAAGGATTATGCAGTTAAAGTCTTGAGTAATCAGGCTATAGAGTTAACAACATCTTTAAACGCCATCAAAGGAGCACTCTACAATCTTCCGGCTGTACAGGATTTATTTACCACTCCCGTATTCCTTACCTGGAATTCAATTTTAAATGATGCTGCACAATATCTGAACAGCCAGTGGCGCGCAAAAATATCGGATTATTTTAATAGGACCTTTACCGGTTATTATCCATTCAATAATTCCGGCAGTGATGTTCCTCTCCAGGATTTCATAGAATTTTTTAAACCCCAGGACGGGATCCTTTGGTCGTTTTTCAATAAAGAATTGAATTCATTTATTGACAAAGACAGGTGGAAAATAATTCAGTGGAACAGGCAGGGAATTAATGTTTCTAATGAATTCCTTTCCGCATTAAAAAAATGCGATGATATAAGCTCGATCCTTTTTAAAAATGGAGATCTGAATCTTTCATTTAAATTGAAGCCGCAGCTGCCTGAATCAAAAATAGTACAAGGGCAAAAACCTGTTGTCGAACAAATTTATCTCTCAATCGACGGAGTTGAAAATTATTATAAAATGGGTGCTCAATTCTGGAGCGATTATGCCTGGCCGGGAAGCAAAGGAACCCCCGGTGCAAAAATGTATTTATCAATCCGGAATTTCGGAAGCTCGGATGCTAAAACTTATGACGGCGATTGGGCTTTATTTAAGCTGTTGAGCGATGCTTCTATTACAAAAGGTGCATCTTCATCCCAGTATACCTGCAGTTGGCGCTTTCAAAGACAAAATACATATAACATAATAGTCTCATATCAATTAAATGCCGGAAGCTCTAAAAATCCCTTTGGTGGAAATCTCTTTAAATCACTTACTCTTCCTTCCCGGATAAATTGAAATTTTTTCCAATTATATAAGAAGAAATCCAAATCACGGAACAATCAGAAGACTTTGAATGATTTTAAATTTTCTGCAGGATATTTCGGAAAACTTCCTAATTTTCCTGATTTTATAAAATATAATGCGGCAGGATCGGAAATTTTAATGCTGGATAAATGGATACAAGAAGGAATATTACACGGAAAAAAAACAGGAATAAGTAATTTTCAGAGTACCCGGCCTGAATGGAAGAATTTATACAGCAGTTCGCCGCCAATTTATTTTTTGTTCCCGTTCACGCGAACAGAAATAATACTATTAGGAATAATTTATCCCAGCCGGGATAAATCCGGGAGAGAGTTCCCGTTTATTATTTTTCTGAATATTAATAAAAATAAAACAGGCGGCATGCCTGCTTATCTTTTCCTTCTTTCATTCTGTGAATGGTTTGATTTCTGCAATCAATTCTTTGATGAAGTAAAATCTTTTGCGCCTGCCGGTAAAGAGAGCTTGTCTTCTGTAAATCTTAAGTTAAATAATTTATCTGATATGTCTTTTATCCGGGATAAGAATCTTTTCGAAAAATTTAAAATTTCTTATAATAATTTTATTACAGAAAGCACTCAAAAAGAATTCCGGGAAAGAGTTTTAGGAGATTCGGATGGTTTAAAGTTTTGGACTTTGTTAAACAATCTTGAAAGCGGTTTATCATTTCTGCGCTATAAACCTGGGGCTTCTGTTTCATTCGGAGTAAAGACAGCACTAGTAAATAACAAGGAATATAATTTTTTTGATATAGGATTTTTTATAAACATCGTAATGATAATAACGGGCAGAGATTCGGGTCTTCCTGGTATTTTCATTAAAAATGAGAACAGCTATTCGCAGCTATTCTTATTCTTCAGCAGTCCGATGCCGCAGCATTTTACAGATCTTTTTTACAGCAGCGGAAGTGAAGGAAGAATCCTAAATGCGAATACGGAAACAAATTTTGAAGAAACAAATTCTCAGCGAAATTTATTCCTGGGAAACCCTCAGTTGAAGCTTAAAGAGATATTAACTGAATTCAATTTAAATAAATAAAATATACAGATGAAAGAAATAGACGAAAATTTAATTTCAGATTTTGTTAAAGAATTTCTGGATCCGATCCCGGGCGATTCACCGGCAGGGATTGACGCCGCAAGCGGGGAAGAATATTTTAAACTCAATATGGAGATTGCAAAAACTGTTCCCGATTATAAACTGTGTATAGAACTTGCGGGAGCAGTTTTGAAAGAAAAAAGCAAAGATATTAAAGCAGCCTGCTGGTTATGTTTTGCCTTATTTAGAACAGAAAAATTGAAAGGGCTGAAGGACGGATTGAGTTTAATTTACTATTTGCTCTCCAAATTCGAGAATAATCTGTACCCTTCAAATGCCGCGCATAGAAGCAAAGCTCTGCAGTTCTTAAATACATCAAGATTTACCAAACTCTTGGAAAAAGAAGAAATAAATAAATCAAATGCTGAAGATATCATCGAAGCGGGTAAAACTTTAAATCTGATTCTTGAAGAAAACGAAAAACTTTTCTCAGCCGATAAACCATCCCTTAAGACTTTACAGGAAGTTATGGAAGCACATGTACAAAGCGCTAATACTATATTATCCTCTGCAAAGAAGAATGTCCCGCCTGAACCGGAAAAAATAGCAGTACAAAGCCTGCTGCGCGAAGATAAAGTTGAAAAAGCCAAAGATATTGTAGTTACGGCAGAAGGGAAAATTGAGAAGCAGTCCTCTGAAGAACATATTGTAATGATGCCTGCCGCTCCGCCGAAGGATCATAAATTATCCAATGATAAAGATGCTCTTACACAGATCAGGCAGGCTCTTTCTTTTTTCTTTGAGGAAGAGCATGAAGGAAATAAGAAAGAAAAGATTCCTGCTCCTGAATCAATTTTTGTTTTTGGTTTATCAAGAGAGCTTCAATGGAGCAGGCTTATTCGTCCGCCGGACAATGATAAAATAACTCAGATAGAAGCTCCCAATAAGATTATTCAGGCTAAAATAAAAGAATGGTATGCTGCAGGAAGCTGGGATACTTTGATTGTAAGAGTAGAAACAAATTTTTTAAAGCCCGATAGCGAATTTCCATACTGGCTTGATCCGCAGGGATATGTAACAAAAGCACTCGAACAAAAAGGAGGCAATTACGTTAAGGCTTCGGAAGTAATCAAATTCCATCTGGCAAAATTACTGAATAGAATACCCGATTTTGCCCAGTTAAAATTCAGAGACATGCAGACTCCTTTTGCTGACGATGAAACGGTTAATTGGATTAATGATGAAGTGAAAAATATTTTTGGAGGAGGTAAAAGTGAATCGAGCATTCTCCCGCCAATCATTGCTGAGAATTATGATCATATCAATAAAGAATATGAGAGCTTTTTAAAAGAATTACCGCAAAAGTTTGAAGAGAATCTTTCCTTAATGCAGCAGGGAGTTGAAACCGATACAAATCTTAAAGGCAAATTTTTACGGAAACTAAACATTTCTAGCTATTGTTTGAATGCAAAACAGTATGATTTGAGTAAAGTATTTCTTGCTGAACTAATAAAAGAAATTGACTTGTATAATCTTTCAGACTGGGAACCGGCTTTATCTACTGCTGTTTGGAAAACTTCATATCTAATCAATTCGAAAATTATTGACGAATCAAAAGTTGAAGGGGAAATAATTTCACTGCAGAAGGAGCAAAAAGAATTATTCAACAAGATTGCTAAATACGACGGGATTTTGGCAATAAAATTAAATCAAAATAAAAAATAACAGGAGGTCAGAATGGCACGGCTAACAACGCCTAAAATAGCGCAGAGAGTTAAAGTTTCCATACTTCCGAGCAGCGATGCAAAGGAAAGTGTAGAACTTGACTATAGACTGCTTTTGCCCGGGAATTTTAGTAAAAGCGAACCGGGCAGCCAGGGGATGGTTAAAGACAGAAGGATACGAACAATCAGCAGGAAAGGAGATTTTCAAAAAGTCCTTAAGGATTATAATCCGAAGCTCAACCTGGTTGTTCAAAATAAATTATCGGATGATCCTGAAGCTCAGATGGAAGTAAAGCTGGATTTCCAGGACATCAAGGATTTTCATCCCGATGAAATTGTAAAAAAGGTTGAACCGTTGAAGCAGCTTCTTGATGCACGCGAAAGATTAAAACAGCTTAAACTCTCCGTTCTGAAAGATGCAAATCTCAAGAAAGCACTTGAAAACGTACTAAAGGATGGAAGCGGCAGTATTGATGACTTGCTGGCCAAATTAGGCACTTCACAGGAGAAGAAAGAAACTCCGGCAGGTTGATATAACGGAACATGGGAAATGGAAAATGGGAAATGTTTGAAGAGCAGCATATGTATTTAATCATTCAATCATTCATCCATTCAATCATTCCCGCAAACGGCTCGGCATCCATTCAATCATTCATTCGAATATCCATCTATTCTCAAAACAAGATACATATTAATTTAAAATTTTTATTACAGTCTAATCAGAATTTGGAGGTTTAATAAAATGGCTAAAGAACAAACGGTTTCAACGGAAACTGCTCAAAGTTCTGTTGATAAACTACTATCGCTGCTCGATGAGAGCAAGAAAAATGCTGTTGCGGAATTTATCGGCAAAGTTGGAAAAGAATCCCAGGTATTTAAAATAACCGGCGCATTGCTCGATTCTTATATCGCAGATATCGATACTGTACTCAGCGCCCAAATGGATGAGATAATTCATAATCAAGATTTCCAGGAGCTTGAATCGACATGGACAGGACTGCTGTTCCTCGTTCAAAATACTGAATTCAGCAAACCTATTAAATTT